>JAWWAN010000074.1:0-10516 GCA_033721675.1 Rhodothermales bacterium
GCCTGCCCCGCTCGGCCCGGACCCGTCAGTTGGAGGGCGTGACGCCCATCAGCTCCAGGCCGTACCGGATCGGGACGGCGAAGGTGATGCGCGTGGCGTCGGTCATGGACGTGCTGGCGGTGAAGATGCCGATGACGCGGCCGTGCTCGTCGAAGACGGGGCCCCCGCTGTTTCCGGCGCCGGTCTCGCTGGCGGTCAACTGGTAGTAATCGCCCATGGTGCTGAAGTAGAAGTCCGACGGCGAGTTGGTCGGGGCCGTGGCGGGCGCGCGTTCGCCCCGGATGACGCGCCCGATGGTGCCGGGGGTCGTGGTCGGGTCCGGGATCGTGGAGAACTCGCGGCCCCGGTCGTCGAAGGACTGCGACTGGAGGGACTTGCCCGTCAGGGGGGAGATGCCCGGGTAGCCCATGATCGTGATGACCTCGCCCGCCTGGATCTCGTCGTAGTTATCCTGGATGGTCACGGAGGGCAGCGCGCCGGCGAGTTCGACCTTGATCATGGCGACGTCGTGGCGCTGGCTCGGCACTTCCAGTTCGGCGTTCCGGCGCTGGGTCGTGTTGGGGAACGTCACGTTGAGGTAATCCAGCCGGCCTTCCAGCTTCTTGCCCTGCAGCAGCGGATGCTTGGGCACCGCCTTGTTCGGGATCCAGTTGCTGGGGGGCTGCTGGAGGTATTGCTTCTGTAGCTGGCCCTGTGCGTCCTGCGAGAAGAGCACCCCCGGCACCGCCTCCGGCGGGAAGCCGTAGGTGTGCATCCAGGCGTAGGCGACGTGGCGATTCGTCAGGATGAACCCGTCGCCGCTGACGACGAAGCCGGAGCCGGTGCCGCCATTGCCGATCGCGCGGTTCTCGCACACGCCGTCGGGGTCCAGCTGGCTATCGGCCTTGGGGTCCAGCGTCAGGGCGGGCACGATCTCGTTCTGCTGGTTAGTGTCGTAGAGGGCCCGGCAGGTGGCCTGCTGGCCCTGAACCTGGTCGGGGATGTAGATGTGGTAGACCTGCCCCCCGCTGTTCGTCTCGATCAGCTTCCACGACATCTCGATGAAGACCACCTTGTCCCGGTTGGCCGCAGCGACCTGCGCGTGCGAGAGCCGGGTGTCTGGCGGCGGCGGCGGCGGCAGTTCCACTTCGGGCTTGGGCCAGAGGAAGAAGCCCAGCACCCCGAGGATCAGCAACCCGGCGCCGGCAGACACCATCACGCGGTTGGTCTGCTTCTTCGAATGGTCGAGCATCCGCTCGACGGTCGCCTTGCCGACGCCGGTCTTGCCGGGGACGGCCGGCGCGGCGGTGGCGCGGGCCGGGGCCGGCAGGCTCGACGCCCCTTCGCGGGTGGGGCGCGCCGCGGCCTCGTCCGCCCCGGCGATGCGGGTGGGGCGCACGGGGCTGTCCGGGCGCGGGTCGAGGTCGAACTCGAACTCGGGCCCGCCCGGCCCGAGCTGGACCACGTCGCCCGGCTTGATGCGCGCCGAGCCGCTGATGCGCTGCTTGTTGACGAACGTGCCGTTGCGGCTGCCGAGGTCGGTGACGGTGTAGTGGGTTGCGTCTTCCGGATCCCGCTCGATCCGGGCGTGCTCGCGGCTGACGAGGTCGTCCTGGTCCGGGTTGTAGGCTACGGTCGAGGACGCTGTACGCCCGAAGAGAATCGCGGTGAACTGGTCCGCGGGAAAGCGTTCTACCTGGTTGGCCTTCGAGCCGCTCAGGTGCCGAATAAGGACGAGGTTCGGCGGGGCGTCAGTGTTCGCGGAGTGTGCCATGGGATTACCTCGGCTGGGTGACAGGCTGGATGGAGGGGCCGGCGCGCCGCAGCACGCCGCCTTCACCCCCCAGACGAGAAATCGGCAGCAATCGGACCACGCGACCCGTTCAGTATCGCGCGTGTGCGCGGCCCTCCGCGTGCCGCTCGGCAACCCCGATGCGCCGCGAGAAGGGGTTCTCCGGGCGAGGATGGGATCCGCAGGCCCTCGTTGACTTCGCGCCGCCGGTGCGAATATATTCTGCCCCGAGGGCGCTGGCCGCGCCGCAAGAAAGACACCCGGACCCGCTGTGCGCGGCGGCGTGAAGGGAGGGATCCATCATTCCGAAGCCCGATTCGTTATGCAGTAATCGTCCATGTCGAAGCCACCCTCCAGCCAGATCACCCGGCTCCTCGAAGACTATTGCAATGGGCGTCAGGAGGCCATGGACCAGCTGCTGCCGCTGGTCTACAACCAGCTACACAGGCTGGCACAACAGCAGCGCCGAGGCCGCCGCGGCCAGACCCTGAACACCACGGCGCTCGTCCACGAGGCGTACATCAAACTCGTCCGGCACCCCGACCCGTCCTGGGAAAACCGGGTGCACTTCTTCCGCATCGTGGCGCGGGCCATGCGCCAGATCCTCGTCGATTATGCGAAGGCGCAACTGGCGGAGAAGCGCGGCGGCAGTGCGCGCCGGCTCTCGCTCGGCCCGTCCGGCGACGTTCCTGTGGAGGAGCGCATCCGCCTCTCCGACGAGCGCTCCGAGGAGGTGCTGGCCGTCGATGAGGCGCTCCGGCGCCTGGAGAAGTTCGACGAGCGCTTGCGGCAGGTCGTGGAGTTGCGCTACTTCGCCGGCTTTACCATCCAGGAGACGGCCGATGCGCTGGGGATCTCCCCGACCACCGTGAAGCGCGAATGGGTCACCGCCCGCGCCTGGCTCCGCCGTGACCTAGATTGACGTCCACCGGGAATCCGGGGAGGGCCGGGCGCTCTCCGGTCCCTGCAAGCCCTGGCCGTTCGTGCCCATGGAACCAGCACGCTGGCAGCAGATCAAGGAGCTCTTCGAGGAAGCCCTCCGGCGCGCGCCCCAGGCGCGCAGCGCCTACCTCGCAACGGCGTGCCGGGACGACGCCGCCCTGCGCGAGGAGGTCGAGGCCCTGCTGGCGTCTCACGAACAGGCCACCGCCGAGCGGCGCTTCGAGTCGCCGCTGCTCGGGGTAGACGCCGCGGAAGCGCCGCCGGCCTCGGCGGTGGAGGGGCAGCAGGTGGGCGCCTACCGGATCGTCGAGGCGCTGGGGCAGGGGGGCATGGGCGCCGTCTACCTGGCCGAGCGTGCCGATAAGCAGTTCGACAAGCAGGTAGCGATCAAGCTCATCCGGCGCGGCTTCGACAGCGAGCTGCTCCGCCGCCGGTTCTGGGCAGAACGCAGGATCCTGGCCCGGCTTGAGCACCCGCACATCGCCCACCTCTACGATGGCGGCGTGACGGAGGACGGGCTGCCCTACCTCATCATGGAGTACGTGGAAGGCCGCCCGATCGACGAATATTGCAACGCGCTTCAGCTCTCGACCGACGACCGTCTTCGCCTTTTTCTGGAGGTCTGCGAGGCGGTGCATTACGCCCATCAGAACCTCATCGTACACCGCGACCTCAAGCCGTCGAACATCCTCGTCACCCGGGAGGGGTCGGTGAAGCTGCTCGACTTCGGCATCGCGAAGCTGCTGGATGAGGAGGCGGTGCCGGAGGATCCGGGCGCGGTCCCCCTCACGCGGGCGGGCGTGCAGATGATGACGCCCGAGTATGCGGCGCCCGAGCAGGTACGCCCCGGCCAGGTCACGACCGCCACCGATGTCTATTCGCTGGGCGTGATCCTGTACGAGCTGCTGGCCGGGCAGCGGCCCTACCGGCTGAGCGGCCGCTCGCGCGGCGAGGTGGAGCGGATCATCTGCGATGAAGAGCCGGCCCGGCCGAGCACGGCCGTCACGCGCCCGGCCGAGCCCGGCACCACGCGCCACGCCTCCCCGGAGGAGGTCGGCCGGATGCGCGCGACCCAACCGAGCAGGCTGCGCCGGCGCCTCGCCGGCGACCTCGACGTCATCGTGATGACGGCGCTCCGCAAAGACCCGGCACGCCGGTACCCGTCGGCCCAGCAGCTCGCCGACGACCTCCGGCGGCACCTCGACGGGCGGCCGGTCGTGGCTCGCTCAGACACGCTGAGCTATCGGGCGGCGAAGTTCATCCGCCGGAACTGGCTCGGCGTGGCGGCCTCGGCAGCGGTGTTCGTGGCGCTCCTCGGCGGCTTCGGCGTGGCGCTCTGGCAGGCCGGCATCGCCCGGCAGGAGCGCCTCCGCGCCGAACAACGCTTCGACGACGTGCGGCACCTCGCCAACGACCTGCTCTTCGACTTCCACGACGCCCTCGTGGATCTGCCCGGCGCGACCCCCATCCGCGAGATGATGGTGGCGCGGGCTCTGGCGTACCTCGACACGCTGGCCCGGGAGGCCCACGATGAGTCCGCGCTCCGCCTCGAACTGGCCGAGGCCTACCGCCGCATCGCCGAAGTGCAGGGAAACCCGGCGAACCCCAACCTGGGCCAGACCGACCGGGCCGCCGAGAGCTACCGAAAGGGCCTCGCCCTCGCCGCCGGCGTCCTCGACGCTCCCGGCAGCCCCCGGGAGTCCGCGCTGCAGACCTACGCGCTCCTGCTCGCGGGCCTGGGCGAGGTGCTGGGGGCCCGCGGCGACCTCGCCGCCGCCGATACCAGCCTGCGCGCTGCCGTGGTCCACTACCGCGAACTCGCCGAGCGCTACCCGGACGACGTCGAGCACCAGGTGCGCTATGCCGTCGGCCTGATCAAGCTGGGCGACCTGACCGGCAATCCCAACTTTACGAACCGGGGAGACCCGGATGCGGCGCTGCGGTCCTACCGCCTCGCGTTGCCGCTGCTCGAACGCAGCCGCGCTCTCGACGCCACCCACGCACGCGCCGCCCGGCTGCACGGGTTGATCTACGAACGCATCGGCACCATCCACGAAGTACACGACTCCCTCGACGCCGCGCTGGAGGCCTACCGCCGCTCGCTCGACCTGCGCGAGGCCTTCGCGGCCGAGCACCCGAACCACGCCGACGGGCTGCGCGACCAGGCCATCGCCTACGAGAAGATGGCCGATATGCTGCTCCACCGGAACGCGCCGGCCGAGGCGCTGCAGCTGTACGAGCGGGCCCATGCGCTCTTCGTGGCTCTGCTGGAGGCCGACCCGCAAAACGCCAACGCTCAGGTGACCGTCGCCATCAGCCACCTCCACCAGGGCGACGTGGCGGGCCGGGCCGCCCCCGCCCACCTCGGCGACGTCGCCGCCGCGCGGCGCCACTACCGCGCCGCCCTCCTGCTGTTCGATTCGGCCCTTGCCACCGACCCCGACAACGCGCGCACGGCGCGGTTGCGCGATCTCGTCCGGGGCCGCCTCGACGCCCTGCCCTGAGCCGGGCCCGCCCGCCGCGCCCGCCCGGCCGGTTGCAGGTTGCAGGCTGATGCCCTAACCTTGTGCCTGCCATCTCTCAACCTGCGGCCTTCATGGACTGGATCGTACTGCTGCCGCCCATCGTCGCCATCGGCCTGGCGATGTGGACGCGCCAGGTTTACCTCTCGCTCTTCGCCGGCATCTGGCTGGGTACGACGATCCTGGTGGGCGGCAACCCGGTGGCGGGGCTGCGCGAGCTGGCCGACCAGCTCGTGGCGGTCTTCCTGGACGCGGGCAACACGCGGATCATCATCTTCAGCCTGCTCGTGGGCGGCCTGATCGCGCTCGTGCAGGTCTCGGGCGGCGTGGCGGGCTTCATCGCGTGGGTGCAGCGGCGCGGGTGGGGGCAGACGCGCCGCAGCGCCGAGCTGCTGGCGTGGGTCGTGGGGATGCTCATCTTCGTCGAGTCCAGCATCACGTCGCTCACCGTGGGCACGCTCAGCCGCCCGTTCTTCGACCGGATGCGGCTGCCGCGCGAGAAGATCGCGTACTACTGCGACGCCACGAGCGCGCCCGTGTGCATGTCGATCCCGCTCAACGGGTGGGGCGCGTATGTGCTGGGGCTGCTGGCGGCGCAGGGCATCACCGCCGGGGCCGTGGGGCTGCTGGCCACGTCGCTCCTGTTCAACTTCTTCAGCCTCTTCGCGATTGCGTTCGCGCTCCTGCTGGCGCTCACCGGCTGGGGCTTCGGGCCGATGCGGCGGGCCGAGCGGCGGGCCGCGGAGACGGGCGCGCTCGTCCGGCCGGACTCCACCCCGATGATCGCCGAGGAGGTGGCAGACCTCCGCCCGCTGCGCGACGTGCCGGGGCAGGCGCGCGACCTGCTCGTGCCCATCGCGGTGATGGTGGGGATGATCTTCGCCGGGCTCTACATCACGGGCCGCGAGGCGCTCGTCGAGGAATTCCCGAACCAGGTGCCGGCCTTCGGCGAGGCCATGATGCGGGGCAGCGGCTCGACGGCCGTGCTGTGGGCCGTCGGGCTGGCGATCGGCGTGGCGATGGTGATGTACGCGATCCCGCGCCCGCTGCGGGGCGGCCGGCCGGTGCTGACGCTGGCCGAGTCTACGGAGTGGGTGCTCAAGGGCGCGGGCGGGCTCGTGGCCGTCGTGCTGCTGCTCGTCTTCGCCTTCGCGCTCGGGCAGGTCTCGCGGGCGCTGGAGATGGGGCCGTACATCGTCGGGCTCGTCGGCGAGGGGGCGCCTGCGTGGTGGTTGCCCGCGCTCGTCTTCCTCGTGGGCTGCTTCGTCTCGTTCACGCTCGGCTCGTCGTGGACGGCCTTCGCGATCCTGATGCCCATCGCGATGCCGCTGGCCGAGGGGCTGGGCCTCTCCCTCCCGCTGATGCTGGGGGCCGTGCTCTCCGGCGGCGTCTTCGGGGACCACGCCTCGCCGCTCTCGGACACGTCCATCATCTCGTCGATGTCGGCGGCGTGCGACCACGTGGACCACGTCAACACGCAGATGCCCTACGCGCTCGTGCAGGCCGGGCTGGCCGTCGTCGCGTTTCTCGCTGCCGGGCTCGTGCTGGGGGGGTGAGCCGGGCGCATGGTTTCATCCCGCTTTGCTCAAAAAATACGGGGCACCCTCTTGTGCGTGTCATCCCGGCCCCCGAGCCTGGATCTTGCTGTCTGGCACCGAGGCTAGCCGGAGAGATCCCGGATCACGTCCGGGGTGACGGCTACTTTGCACGGTGAGCACGCAGAATCGGTGTCAGACGCGAGACCACCCGGATCGTGCTCACGATTCGCGGCCCATGCCGCGCGTGCGCTTGCGGCGGGGTGGGGCGGCCTCGGGCGGGTGCTCGTCCAGCGACTCCAGGTCGAGCCGTCCGGCGGGTTCGGGCGCGGCCAGGCGATCCGGCCGGGCGGCTTCGGCGGCCATCGCCTCCAGCCGGTCCATCATGCCGCGCAGCTTCTGCTCGCGTTTCCGGGCGAGGGCGCGGTAGGAGATCCACGCGAGGCCGTAGAGGGCGGCGGCGACGGCCGTCATGACGGCGGTGAGGGTCAGGGAGCCGTCGGGCGCGACGAGCGGGATGAGGCCGAAGACGAGGAGCATGGGCGGCCAGAGGTGCAGCAGCACCGCCGTGCTGTCCATCGCGTGGCGCAGCGTGATCTGCGTGTGGTTGCCCCGGGGCTCGACCTTGAAGAACAGGCGGTCGCCGGAGTCGTCGGCCTTGCCGCTCCACTCGACGGTGCCGGCCAGCGTCTCCACGCGCCCCCGGTCTTTGGGGTTGTAGGCCGTCCGCAGGGCCTCCACGAGCGGGGCGACGTCGGCCTCGGTGAGCCGCCCTTCGACCGTCCGTTCCCGTTCGATCCGGAGGGGGCCGCCGAGGTACGGGTTGATGCCGGCGAGGCTGGCCGTGCGCTCCAGGTCTTCGGCGGCGGCGGCCACGTAGCGCGGGTCGATGCCCACCTCGGCGGCGATCCGTTCTACTTCCTCCAGCGTCAGCCCGTGGGCGGTGTGTGCGTGGCGGCGGTCGGCCTCCTGGCGCTCCACGGCGCGGGCGAGGAGTTCACGCACCTCGTCCTCGGTATACTGGCGGTCAGCGTCGGGCATTGCATACGGCGTTACGGCGAGAAGACGTGCCGGATGAACCGGGGGAGCAGCGCCTCGGTTTCGGGCGTGTCGGCGAGCGTCTCGGCGAACTGCTCGACGGTGAGCCCCAGGATCCGCTCGATGTAGGTGGGATAGGCGCGGAGGCGGCCCAGCATGGTCGCGCGGCCCAGCTCGGGGTGGAACTGGGTGCAGTAGACCGGGAGGCCGTCGAGACGGAACGCCTGGTTCGCGACCTTGTCCGTCGAGGCGAGCCGGACGGCGCCCTCGGGGAGGCGGGTGACGACGTCCTGATGGCCCATCTGGGCGTGGAACGTCGGCCCGAGCGGCCCGAAGACGGGGTCGGCCCGTCCGGCGTCGGTGAGGCGGACGGGGAGCGTGCCGAGCTCGGCGCGGTCGAGGTCGGTGACGACGGTGCCGCCGAGGGCGCGGGCGACGGCCTGGAAGCCCCAGCACGAGGCGAACGTGGGCTGGGCGCGGGCGGCGAGCGTGCGGAGGCCGTCGAGGGCGGGTTCGAGCCACGGCCCACCCTCGGCCACCGAGTAGTCGCCGCTGCCGCCGAGCAGCACCACGTCGGCCCGGTCGAGCTGCCCCGGCGTCGGGGCGCCGCCGAGCAGGTCGTGCACGGCGATGCGGGCGGGGTCGCAGCCGAGCACGTCCGCGAAGCACTGTACCTCCTGCGCCCGCATCGGGTCGCCGGGGTTGCGCACCTGGAGGAGGAGGTAGCGGAGGGCGGGGAGGGCAGGGCTCATGCGGGGGAGGAGTGCCGATTGCAGGGTGAGGAGTGCAGAGTGCAGAGGGAGGGGAGCTGCGGCGAGGACGGGCAACCCACTTCGTCCCTCATCCTTCCCCGATCTGCGAACTGCCTTCTACAGGTCGATCCGTTCGAGTTCGGCGGCCACGCGGAAGCCGGCGGCCTCGATGCGGCGGCGGGCGTCGGAGCCGGGGTGGAGGGCGGGGTTGGTGTGGTTGAGGTGGATGAACCGGATCTTGGCGCGCTCGGCCGGCGGGAGGGCGGCGAAGCGCTCCAGGCTGTGCGCGATGAACGGGTGCGGAAAACCGCTCATGTCGCGCCCGGGGATCTCGCCGTCGGCGAAGAAGGTGCCGTCGAGGTAGGCCGCGTCCACGGTGGCGAGCACGTCTTCGATGCGGGTGCCGGCGGCGTCCCAGTCTTCCCATGAATCGATGTCCGGGAGGAAGAGCACGGCACGGCGCGGCCCCGCGATGCGGAAGCCCACGACCTCGGAGTACTCCTGGCGGTGCGGCACGCGCAGCGGCGTCACCGTGAGCCGGTCGGTGAGGCGCACGGGCACGCCGTCCTCCAGGTCGCGCAGCGCGATGTTCTCGTAGCGGACGAGCTGGCTCCAGGGGCCGTTCGTGCGGAGGTACTCGGCCATCCGGGGCATCGCGTAGACCGGCACGCCGCGCGCCCCCATCGCCTCGTGGCCGAGGAACATGAGGCCGGTATAGTGCCCCATGTGGGCGTGCGTCAGGAAGACGCCGTCGAGGACGGGGCCGGCGGTGCGGGGTGCAGCGGCATCGAGCCGGTGGAGTTGCCGCCGGAAGTCCGGCGTGGCCTCGAAGAGCCAGCGGCCGCCCGTGGCGGGATCGACGAGGCCGAGCGAGACGGTGAGGCGCTGCCGGGCGGGGTCGGCCCAGGCGGGGTCGGCGTGGCGGCCGGCCTGCGGCACGCCGCCGTCCTGCGCGACGCCGAGGACGAGCAGGTAGGGCGGCGTCTGGGCGGCGGCGGGCAGGGCCAGCAGCAGGGTCAGCGCAGCGAGGAGCACGGCACGCATCGGCGCGAGAAAGGCAAAGAGACGGTTATTTCGGCGGCGGGGTGGCAAGATACCATTTCCCGGGTGCATTGCCCAGGAACCGGCGGGGGAGCGGGCCCGTGAGCCTCCTCCCCTCGCTTCTCGTCTACGCCAGCCAACCCGTTCCCGCATATGGCCTCGCACAGCGATTCACTCTGGAAATACGCCCCCGTCTGGGCCGTCCTCTTCGCCACCGGCGCCTCGCTCGCCAAGAGCCTGGGCACCCAGTACATCCTCAAACGCAAGTGGGAGTTCGAATGGGCCGACGCCGCGACGGCCTTCGGTGGCGCCGTCCTCGGCTATGCCGCCTTCCGGATGCGCTACGGCAACAAAGACGATTCGAGCCTGGTGACCCGGTAGGGCGCTTTCGGCGGCCCGAAGAACCTGCGTGCAGGCCTGCGGTACACACGAGACCAACCATCCGCGGAGCCATGCATGTTCGATGACCAGGCGTTTCGCACGTGGCCGCTGATCCTGCTCGGGGCCGCCGTCTTTGCCGGCTGCTTCGCGCTGCTGGCCCTCATGACGGAGTGGCTCTTCGAGGGCGTGCTCACGGTCACGAGCAGCGTCGTCGGCTTCGGCGTGACGGCCTTCGTCGGCTACGTGGGCACGGCGATGATCCTGCGCGACGGGCGGCCCCGCTCGGGGCGCTGACCCGCCGTGGAAATCCGGCTGCCCGCGCAACCTGCGTGCGGCGCTCCGCGTTGCTGGAAGCGGTTCCGGCCTCGCCCGGCGGCCGTCGCGGCATCCGTCTCATACAGCCTCTCAGGTGTACGGCATGATAGAAGAAAAAACCCTCGCGCAGAACACTACCGGCGGCGAACGCCCCGCGGACGAACGCTCGGCCTACGAGCGCGCCGCCGACGAGGGCGTCGATCCGCGCTGCATCCCGCA
>JAWWAN010000075.1:0-10422 GCA_033721675.1 Rhodothermales bacterium
ATCCGCGTGTTCGTCTCGTCCTCGAACTCCTTGACGTAGTAGCGGTCCGTCCGCGCGAAGAGCTTCCAGTCGATGCGCAGCGGATCGTCGCCGGGGATGTACGGCCGGTACTCCATGAAGTCCACCGAGAAGCCCTTGTAGGGGCTGCGGTGCAGGCCGGCCACGAACCCCTCCACCACGCCGCGCGCCAGCAGCTCCAGCGTCGCGATGCGGGAGAGCACCTCGGGGCGGATGAAGCGGGTGGCGGGAGCCGGCATCGTGCTGTTCCAGGATGAGGGTTGCGGGTCGAAGGCGGGGAAGCCGTCGCGGGCGCGCTAGACCAGCCCGGAGGCGGGCTCGTGGACCTCGGCGAGGAGGCGCTCGATGACGGTCTCGACCGTCACGCCCTCGCTCTCGGCGTAGAAGTTGGTGAGTACGCGGTGGCGCAGGACGGGCGCGGCGAGCGCGCGGACGTCCTCGACGGACACGTTGTAGCGGCCCCGGAAGACGGCCCGCACCTTGCCGCCCAGCAGCAGGTACTGGGCCGCCCGGAGGCCGGCGCCCCACCCCACCCAGTTCCGCACAAACTCCGGCGCCTCGTCGCTCTTCGGGCGGGTGCTGCGGACGAGGTCCACGGCGAAGCGGCCCACGTTCTGCGGTACGTAGACCTGCCGCACGAGCTGCTGGAACGCCAGGATCTCGTCGCCGCCCACCACTTTCTCCATCACGGCGCGCTCCTCGGAGGTCGTCGAAAGGGCCACTTTCAGCTCGTCCTCGGCCGAGAGGTAGTCGATGACCACGTTGAACATGAAGCGGTCCAGCTGGGCCTCGGGGAGGGGGTAGGTGCCCTCCAGCTCGATCGGGTTCTGCGTGGCGAGCACGAAGAACGGCTCGGGCAGCGGCATGCGCTCGCCGCCGGCCGTCACCTGGTGCTCCTGCATCGCCTCCAGCAGCGCGGCCTGCGTCTTGGGCGGCGTGCGGTTGATCTCGTCGGCCAGGAGGATGTTGGCGAAGATCGGCCCCTTGACGAACTGGATCTCGCGCCGGCCGGTCGTGCGGTCTTCCTCGATGATGTCGATGCCGGTGATGTCGGCCGGCATGAGGTCCGGCGTGAACTGGATGCGGCGGTAGGAGAGGTCGAGGATCTCGCCGAGGGACCGGATGAGGAGGGTCTTGGCGAGGCCGGGCACGCCGGTGATGAGGCAGTGGCCGCCGGCAAACAGGGCGATGAGCACCTGCTCGATGACGGCCTCCTGCCCGATGATGCGGCGGCGCAGCTGCGCGAGGATCTGCTCTTTGCCCTGCTGCAGGCGTTCGAGCATCTGCTCGTCGGCAGGCCCGGGTGCTCCGTTCGAAGTCGGTTCCATAGGGTGGGGGACTAGCGGCTGGGAACGGGCGGCTGGGAACGGGCTCCCCAGTGGCCAGTCCCGAGCCCCCAGTCGCTAGTGAGTCAAGGCGTAGATGACGTAGTTGATGCCCATCTGAAAGCTGACGGTGGAGGCGTCGTCGAAATTGCGGTCCGGCCACTCCCAGCCGTCGCCGATGTCCTGGTTGTGGTTGGCGAGGGCGACCATGCGGCCCGCGTCGTCGAAGTAGGCCATGTAGCGGTCCTCGCCCTGGTTCCAGTCCCGCCGGCTCACGAGCGAGGGCGCCGCGACGGGGTCGACGTCGTAGTAGATCGACCAGATGGGGTGGCTCGGAGGGATTTCGGCGGGTTCGGCCTCCGGCAGCACGCGCTTCATCTGCTCGTAGAACCAGTTCCACTCGCGCTGCCCGCCGAAGTCGTCGAAGAGGAGGAAGCCGCCCCGGTCGAGGTAGCGGCGCAGGCGCTGGGCCTGCTCGTCGGTGAGGTCCAGGTGGCCGGGCTCGCAGATGTAGAGGATCGGGTGCTCGAAGATGCGGTCGTCGTCGAGTTCGAGGACGAGGTAGGGTTCCTGGACGTGGATGGCGGTGGTGCGCTTGAGGGCGATGTAGAAGTTCTCCTCGGCGGTCGGATAGTCGTGCGCCCACGCATTCCCTCCGAAGCCCCGCCCCCCCCCGGAGACGTCCTCGAAGCGGATCCGCACGAACCGGAAGCCATGGTCGTCCTGGGCATAGCTGCCCGGCGGGCAGGCCAGCGCGGCGAGCCAAACGGCGAGGTAGGCGGCGGTTTTCATAGCTTCGGGAGCCGGCAGCCAGGATCTGGCGGCTTGGAAGAGACTCCCCAGTGGCCAGTCCCTAGTCCCCATTGGCGATCCTCAACAACAGTTTCTGCGCGTCGCGGAATCCGGGCGCGCGTTCGAGGGCCATCAGCACGGCGCGCCGGGCCTGCGCGGGGTCGGCGGCGGCGTAGAGGCTGCGGGCGAGGTCGTAGTAGGCGCGGGCCTCGTCCACGGGGCCGAGGGCGAGGGCGGCGCGGCGGTGGCGCACGGCGCGGTCGTGGCGGCCCTGCTGCTCGTAGAGCGCCGCCAGCTGCTCGTGCGTGGGCAGGTCGTAGGGATCGACGTCGAGCGAGCGGGCGAGGGCGGTGGCGGCCTCGCCGGTGCGGCCCGCCTCGGCGTAGAGCGTGCCGAGCTCGCGGGCCTCCTCGGCGGCGTGCTCGGCGAGGGCGAGGTAGCGTTCGAGCACGTCGATGCGCTTCGCGGTCTCCTCGCGGGCGCGGTAGACGGCGGCGAGGCCGAGGTAGGCGTTGCCCGGCCCCGTGTAGGCGGGGTACAGGTCCAGCGCCTCGCGGTAGCGCGTCTCGGCCGTGCCGTAGTCTTCGGCGGCGAGCGCGGTGCGGCCCTCGCGGAGCGCCCGGAGAAAGGCGTTACGGCCTGCCTCGCGCTCGGCCAGCGGCGTCTCGCCGTCCAGCACGTCGGGCAGCGCGTCGAGGACGCCGGCGAAGGCGGCGCGCTGCCGGCGGAGGTCGGCGCGGAAGGCGGCGTCGAGGGCGTCGAGCGAGCGGCCGGTGGCGCGTTCGAGCGCAGCGCCGATGGGCACCCCTTCGGCGAGCGCTTCGAGCGTGGCCGGGATCGCCTCGAAGCCGTGCGCCTCGGCGATGAAGGCGATGACTTTGGACGCATGATAATAACTCAGCAGCACCTGTCCGGGGAACGTCGGGCGCGTGAACCCTTCGTCGATGCGGCCGAGCGGGAGGAGGGCGTCGCGGTCGAAGGCCGCGAAGAACTCCAGGTCCATCTCGCGGCCCCACGCCGGGCGGGCGCGCTGCTCCTCGTAGACAGACAGCCCCTCGGTGAACCAGCGCGGCACGTGGTTCTGCGAGAGGCCGATGGCCATCGTATGGGCCAGCTCGTGCCAGAGCGTCCGCGCCCAGTTGTAGGGGGTGCCGGCCTGCGCGCGCGGCGTGTTGAGCGCCACCACGTCGCCGAAGCTGACGCCGAGCAGCCCGAGGTGGGGCACGCCGGCCACGCGCACGGCGAAGTCGCCGGCGTCGTTGTAGGCCTCCACCATCAGCTTGCCCTCGGGCACGTACGGGTAGCGCTCGCGGAGCGCGGCGTAGGCGGCCTCCGCCTCCTCCAGCATCGCCGGCCCGAGCACGTCGCGCTCGTCGTTGTGGATGAGGAGGCGGACGTTCGGCCCCTCCAGCAGCGCGAAGTCCTCGTACTCGTCGAGGAGGCGGAGGGTGTTGCCGACGAACAGGTTGAAGGGGTCGTCGCGGAAGCTGCGTTCGAGGTGGCGGCGGGCCTCCAGGGTCTTGCCGAGCCGGAGCAGCGCCGTGCCGAGGGCCGCCTGCGCGCGCGGGTTCTCGGGGTCGGCCTCGACGCCCTTGCGCGCCACTACGGCGGCATCCGGGTAGCGGAAGCGCAGCGCCAGGTCTTCGACGACCGTCGCGTAGAAGTCGCCCGCGAGCGGGTTGACGGCGAGGGCCTTCGCCTCGGCCGCCTCGAAGGCGTCGGCGTCGCCGCGCAGGTGCGCGAGGGCGGCGCGGTGCGCCCACGCCTCGACGGCCGCGGGGTTGACCGCGAGCGCACGGTCCACGAGCGCGTCGGCCTCGTCGTAGCGCCCGTCGAGCAGGTGGAGACTGGTCAGCAGGCTGAGCGCGCCGACGTGGTTGGGGTTGGATTCGAGGGCCTGGCGGGCGCGCTTCGCGCGCTCCCCGAAGCTGCCGGTGGCCCGCGCGAGCCCCACGAGCAGGTCTGCGCGGCCGGGCGCGAGCGCCAGCGCCTCCTCGTAGGTGCGCTGCGCGTCGGCGTCGTTGTACTTCGTGCGGAACAGGTCGGCCCAGTCGCGCAGCACATCCACGCGCGTGCCGTCGAGCTGATAGGCGGTGCGAAAGGCGGTGTTGGCCTCGTGGAAGTCCTCGACGGCGGCCGCGGCGCGGGCGCCGGCGGCGAGGTCGGCCGCGGTGCGGAATTCGCCGGCCCGGTACCGCTGGTAGATGGCGCCGTAGAGGCGCTGCGCCGGGCCGCGCCGGCCCGTGGCGCGCAGCAGGTCGGCCAACGCCAGCGCGTTCTGGTGGTAGTCGGTCTTCGCACGGCCGGCCTCCGCGAAGGCGCGCTCTGCCGCTTCGTAGCGCCCTACCTCCACCAGCAGCCGGCCCCTGGCGTGCAGCAGGTAGGGGTCGCCGGGCGTGGCGCGCAGCAGCGTGGCGGCCTCGTCGAGGCCGGCTTCGTAGTCGCCCGCGTGGAGGAACGTATCGAAGTAGGCCTCGACCTCCTCCGGAGTGCGGTCTGCCGCCGTGAGGCGGGGGCGAAGCTGGCGGCGGGCGTCCTCGTAGCGGCCCGCGCGGAGGGCGGCGCCGGCATCGCCGGGGCTCTGCGCACAGCCGGCCGCCGGCGCGAGGCCGAGCAGCACGGCGAGGACGGCGGCGAGAGTAGAGCGCGGGCGCATGAAGCGGCGGGGCGGGCAGGTCCGTCGGAGGGCGCACCCCGGCGGCGTCTACAGACCCGCAGAGCCGCCGGAGGAGATCCGACGCCGGAGGGCGACGCAGGTTGCATCCTCGCCGCCGGCTCCGCTGCCGGACAGACGTATGGACGACCGTTCGTGCTAAAAGTTTAGCATTATTTTTCAGGCACCCGCCCCGATCCGAATCGATGAGTGCCGATCAGGTAGACCCTGGATGCAAAGTGGATGGGTTCTGAACTGGCGGGTGGACGCGCCGACCCCCGAAGTTGGAGCCGTTCACGATCTCCTTCTCCCTTCCCTGCATCCCGCAATGGCTATTCAACTCAGCAAAGGCACCTACCGCGAGTTCCCGCCCGTGGGCCTGGACCGCCGCCCGTTCCGCCGCCGGTGGACGTTCACGAACGCTACCGACCAGAAGTGGACGAGTCTGGTCATCCTCACCGGCCCGTCCTCCTTCTTCGGCCCCCTCGATGAGCTCATCGGCGACGGCACCGGAGATCCGCCCAACCTCGAGAGCTACCAGGTCATCTCGCCGCGCCAGGTCGCCGGCGGCGACGTAGACACCGAGAAGATCCGCATCACGTTCCAGCCCGTGGAGCAGGGCCAGTCCGTCAAGGTGCGGATCGACTTCGACGGCCCCTTCGAGGCGCCCGAGTTCGTCCAGTTCGTCTTCTGCTATACCGACGAAGACGGCGTGGCCGTGCCGGTCAACGGCATCGTCACCGAGGGCACCCCCCTGCCGGTGCCCCAGCCGAGCCCGACGCGCCAGAAGGTCGGCAGCGCACTCCTGGGGTCGTTCTCGCGGACCGAGGGCGGCGCCATGCAGCCGGAACGCAACGGCACCGCGCTCGCGATCGGGCGGGTGCGCAGGGACGTCACGCTGCTCCGCACCGACCTCGCTTCCGAGCGCCTGCGCATCACGGCGCGCGACCCCGAGGTGCCTGTGACGGGCTGACGCCGGCCTGAGCGGTCTTCGCGCAGCGGGCCTTGCAGCGCATCTTCTGCAAGCCCCGCTGCCCTGCTTTTCTCAGGCCTTCTTCGTCGCGCGCCGGGCCTCGGCCACGAGGTTCTCGGCGCGGCCCTCCCCGACGCCCAGCACCTCGGCGAGCTGCGCAGGCTCCATCGCCGCGACGGCAGCCGCCCGCGTGATGCCGGCGGCTTTCAGCCGCTCCTGGTACGTAGGGCCGATGCCCTTGACCTCGCTGAGCGGCGGCCCTACCACCTTCCGGGCCGCAGCCACGAGGTTCTCGGCGCGGCCCTCCCCCACGTCCAGCACCTCGGCGAGCTGCGCGGGCTCCATCGCCGCCACCGCTTCGGCACCGGCGACGCCCGCCTTCTCCAGCCGTTCGCGGTACGCGGGGCCGATGCCCTGGACCTCGCTGAGCGGGGGGCCGGCGGGCGCCTTCCGGGCGGGCGCCTTCCGGGCGGGTGCAGACGGCGTCTTCGTGGCGGTGGGTGCTTTTTTGGCCGGCGGCGTCTTCTTCGGCGCTGGACTGACGGGTCGGGCCGGCCGCTCGGCCGGCCGGGCTTCCGTTTCGATCAGCGTGGGGAGCGGGGTGGGCCGTACCGTGGTGGGCACGGCCCCGCCGGATCCGGCCCGCCGCGGCTCCAGCCGCACGCCGGGGCGCCGCGCGAGGATGCGCTCGCGCCGCTGCAAGTCCTGCTTGCGCGCCTCGGTGCTGCGCTCCATCGCCGCGCCGACCTTCTGGCTCATCGGCACGCGGGCGCCCTCGACGCCGGCCGAGATCTGGGCGCGCTCCCCCGCCTTCTGGACGAAGGACTTGGTGGACGTGAAGAGCACCTCGCCGTCTTCGTCGAGCACTTCGACGTACGTCTCCGGCTTCTCGTCGAGCTCGTCGAAGGTGGCGGCGTCGTACTCGAGGCGGTAGTAGCCGGCGGCGTCGGTGCGCGTCTCGCCGAGGAGGTCGTCGTAGCGGCGGTCCAGGTCGAAGGCGCGCACGCGGACGTAGGCGAGGCCCGCGCCGGTGGCGTCGTCGGTGATGCGGCCGGCGACGACGAAGGTGCCGGGGGCCGGCTCCGGAACGCGGCGCCCGGGGTCTTCGAGCTGGCGGCGGCGGCGCGCGGAGACCTCTTCCATGGCCTCGGAGCGGGCGCGGTAGCGGTCGTCCAGGCGGGTCACGGCATCGTCGCGCCGTGCGGTCACCTGCGCGTTGGCCTGGCGGAGCCGCTCGATGCCTTTCTCCGGCGGCGCGTCGCGCTCGGCCTCGGGGCGGGCCATCGCGCGCAGGTCGTCCAGAAAGCCCTGTACGAGGGCGCCGAGGTCGAGCGTGGGCTGTTCTTGGGGTTCCATGGTGTTCTCAGGGCTTGGAATCAGACGGCGGGGGGTACGTTGTGAACCCGGATGACGGCGGGCGACCCGAAGAGCTGGATGGGCCGGTTGCCCACGTTGTTCGCCACGACGCCGCCGTTCATCGAGGAGATGAAGAAGGCCGGTTGCTCGCCCACCACCCGCAGCAGGTTGTTCGAGACGACGCCGAGGGCGGTCTCGAAGATCTCGCCGGCGATGAGGCCGCTCACGTCGGTGCGGGCCGTATTGCCGCAGAAGATCACCTCGCGGAGGCGCACCAGCGACACCGCCGTAGCGAAGGTCTCGCGCGAGGCCCGGAAGAGGTTGTCCTGCACGGACGCCTGCTCGTCCTCGTCCAGCCCTTCGTCCTCACGCCGCAGATAGTCGTGCGCGAAGGCGACGAGGAAGGGAGGCAGCGGGGGCGGGAGTTCGTCGCCGTCGTCGTCCTCGCCGCGCGGGTTGTTGATCCAGCGGAAGCCGAAGCCGTGGTTGAAGGCGACGCGGTTGTCGTGCACGGCCGTCGTGCCGTAGACCTCCTCGAAGAGGATGCCGCCGCCGGCCGCCTGCTGGCCGATCCCATTGGCCTGCACCTCATTATCGGTGCACTGGACGTCGTAGACGGCGTCGAGCGCGATGCCGAAGAGGCCGCGCCCCTGGCGCTGGTCGTCGTCGCGGGCAGGGAAGGCCTGGCCGCAGCGGACGACCTGGTTGCCGTGGAAGCGGCAGACGGCGGCGGTCTGGACGACGAACCCGCCCTTGTGCTGCGTGAAGCCGGCCTCGCGGCCGCACTCGCTGACGTGGTTGCCGCCGGCGTCCAACCCGACCACGAGGGCGTGCTCGTTGATGAAGACGCCCGCGCCAGCCATCCCCCGGATCAGGTTGCCGCGCAGGCGCAGCTCGCGCACGAAGTCCGGCTGCCCGGCCACGCCCTGCACGCTCACGCCGTGCCCGATGCCGCCGACGATCTCGTTCGTGTCGATGAGCGTGTCGGTGATGCCGAGCAGCGGGTCTACGTCCGGCTCCTCGTCTTCGTCGCCGCCGAGGAAGCGGAACAGGATCTGGCCGAGGGCGGCCAGCACGGCCAGGTACACCAGGTTGACCGAGACCTGGATGCCGCCGAGCGCCTCGGTGTCCGGCAGCGCATCGGCCGGCACGACGACCTGGTTCTCGACGATCCGCCCGCCGAGCCCTTCGACGAGGATGCCCTGGCTGTCCACGTAGCGCTGGAGCGCGCGGATGAAGCGAGTCAGGTGGGGCACGAACAGGCTCCGGTCGTTGGCGCGCAGCGTGTCGTTGAGGAGGGCGGCGGCGCGCTCCACCTCGGCGTCCGAGGTCTGCCCGGCGATGAGGGTGGCCGCGTCGGCCGCCGCGATGCGCTGGGCGTCGGTGGAGAGCGGACCGTTGCTGGCCGCGAGGAAGGCGGCGTAGGTCTCGGGGAGCGTGTGGGCGCCCTCCCGGAGCACGGCCGCCAGCGGCTCCAGCGCCGTGCTCGTCTCCAGCGCCTGCATCACCTGCTGCATCTCCGCGTTCGAGGCCGTCGCGGCGGCCATGGTCTGCGAGGCCAGCACGGCGTCGCTGAAGCCGGCCCCGCTGAAGTAGGCGATCGCCTGCACGATGAAGGGGCTGATGGTGAAGTTGACCTCGGCCTGCTCACCTGCACTCAGCGTCACGTTGGCGACGGCCGTCGTGTAGCCGGCCCGCGTGGCGCGGAGCGTGTAGGTGCCGGGCGGCAGCCCCACGAGTTCGTACTCGGACTTGTCGCCGGTGGTGGCCACGCGCTCGGTGCCCACCACGCGCACCGTCGAGCCCGGCAGCGAGCCGCCGTCCGGCGTGGTGACGATGCCGAAGATGCGGCCCGTATTCACCGCCGCCTCGGCCACGGTGCGCTCCTGCATCGTGACGTGGTTCGTCAGCACCGACAGCTCGAACAGGTTGCTCTCGATGGCCGTCCGCAGGCTGCGGATCGTGTTGCCCTCCACCCGGAAGTCGAGATCGAACAGGTTCTCGGCGCCGGCCTGCCACTGCTCGACGAGCGTCCGCAGGGCGCGGAGCACGTTGGCGAGCGGCCCGTCGGAATCCCGGCTCGTACGGTCCAGGAGGCGGCGGAGCTGCGCCAGCAACACGCGCACGAGGAAGACCGTCAGGTGGCCGTTGGCGAAGAACAGGTTCGCCTCGATGCGGACGGCCTGCCCCGTCGTGGTGTGGATCCGGTTGCCGGAGACGCGGAGGCTGCCGAGCGGGATGAAGGCGTCGAACCCGACGCCCTGCTGGCGGCACGCCACGTCGTTGTGCGCCACGTGCAGGTCGATCAGCGGCAGGGCGCGCAGGAACGCGTTGTCGTCCTGCGAGCGCAGGCTCTGCAAGAGCGCGGCGGCGACGTAGTAGGCGACGGGGATGCCGGGCATGGGGCTGGCCTCGTCCACGATGGGCTGGAGGGCGTCGAGCAGCGGCCCGAAGCCCATCAGCCGCAGCGACTCGTCGACGACGATGCCGCTGAGGACGGCCGTGGCGACGGTGCCGCTGCCGCCGTAGCCGCGCCGCAGGGCGCCCAGCAGCACGTCGATGCCGTCGAGCGCGGCGCCGAAGGGCACGTTCGTGACTCCCATGGGGCCACGCAGGCGGTTGTGCTCCAGGCGGGCGCGGCAGCAGCCGGCCACGGAGAGCGCGACGCCCTCCTCGGTCTCGACCGTGTTCTCGGCCCATTCGGCCTCGTAGAGCCAGAAAGCGTGGAGGCCGCTCTCCTCGCCCTGGAGGGTGCATCCGTGGACGGCGCCGCGCAGCCACCACCAGGCGTGGGCGCCGTGGCGGCCGGCGAGCGTGCTGTGGCGCACGGCGCAGCCGTGCCACCGGAACGCCAGCAGCGCATAGCCGCGCAGGGCACCCGGCGTGGTAAAGAGCGTCTCGACGGCAGACAGCAGCTGGCCGGCGCGCAGGCGCGATGCCGGACGGTCCTGCGGGCGGCGCCTCGGGCCGCCGGTGGGCACGGGGCGGGGCGGCCGGTCCTCGCGGGGCGGCTCGTCGTCCTGCTGGCCTTCGCGGAACAGCTCGCGGGCGATGGCGAGGGTCCGCGAATCATAGGGCCGCACGTCCGCCCGGTCGATCTGCCAGCGATGCGCGCGGGCGGCGAAGACGCCGGCGGCCTCGAAGCGGATCGCGGTGTCGCGCATCCGGAAGTCGTCCACGCCGTCGCCGTAGGCGAGGCGCGGCGGGTCGGGCGGCGGCGCCAGGGGGTCGCGGAAGACGACGGCGTCGATCCACAGCTCCTGCCCCCCGATGCCGACGTCGCTGATGGCGTTCGCCTCGGCGTC
>JAWWAN010000076.1:0-10319 GCA_033721675.1 Rhodothermales bacterium
GTGCCCGCCGGCCTCGATACGTACCGCCGTCTCGCCGCCGACGTCCTCGCCCCGCGCGCCGCGCTCTACGGCCCGGAGGTGGATATCGGCGCGTTGTTCGCCCACCGCCCTGCCGTCCGCACCGACCTGGCTGTCTAGCTCGCCCTTCGCCGAGACCGCCATGCCTCGCACCCACATCCCTGACCCCGTCCACCGGTGGGCGCGGCAGCAGCCGGCGGCGGCGGCGCTCGTGCTGCCGGGAGCGGTGTGGACCTACGCCGGGCTGGATCGGCGAGCCGAGGCTTCGGCGGCCCGCCTCCGGGCGCACGGGCTGGTGCCGGGCGGCCGGCTCGCGCTGTATGCCGAGAACAGCGCGGAGCTGATCGCGCTGCTGCTGGCGGTCTGGCGCGTGGGCGGCATCGCCTGCCCCGTCAGCACCCGCGTGCCGTGGAGCGGCGTGGGCAGGCTGCTGGAGACCGTCGGCGCCCCGGTGCTCGCGACGGAGCATCCCGGCGACCTCGGCCCCGGCATCCGCATCCTGCGGGTGGCAGATCTCACAGGGGAGGAGGGCGGCGCCAGCGAGGCACCGCCCTGGCGGCTCGCCGCGCCCGCCACGGCCGTCTTCACCTCGGGGTCGACCGGCGAGCCGAAGGCGGCGCTCCACAGCCTGGGGAACCACGTCTTCAGCGCCGAGGGGTCGAACGCGAATATCCGCCTCGCGCCGGGGGATCGGTGGCTGCTGGCGCTGCCGCTCTACCACGTCGGCGGGCTGGCGATCCTGTTTCGCTGCTGGCTGGCCGGTGCGGCGGTGGTGGTGCCGGCGCGCGGCGAGGCGCTGGGCACCGCGATGGCGCGCCACGGCGTCACCCACGCCTCGCTCGTCGCCACCCAGCTCGGGCGGTTGTTGCGCGAGGAGGCGCCCGCGCTCGGCGCGCTGAAGGCCGTGCTGCTCGGCGGCAGCGCCATCCCCGAGGCCCTGCTCCGCACAGCGCACGCGCGCGGCCTGCCCATCCATACCACGTACGGGCTCACCGAGATGGCCTCGCAGGTGACCACCACGCCGCCCGGCGCCGCGCTCCCGGTGCTCCGTACCTCCGGCCGCGTGCTGCCCCACCGCGCGCTTCGCATCGCCGGCAGCGGCGAGATCCTGGTGGGCGGCGCCACCCGCTTCCTCGGCTACCTCCGCGCCGGCGAGCGGGAGACGCCCTTCGACGAAGACGGCTGGTTTGCCACGCGCGACCTCGGGCGGCTCGACGCCGACGGCTATCTGCACGTCGAGGGGCGGACGGACAACCAGTTCGTCTCCGGCGGCGAGAACATCCAGCCCGAGCGCATTGAGCGGGTGCTGCGCGGCGTCGAGGGGGTGCGGCGGGCCGTCGTCGTGCCCGTAAAGGATGCCGAATTCGGGCAGCGGCCCGTGGCGTTCGTCGAGGGCGGGCCGGCGCCGGCGGCGCTGCGGGCTGCCCTCGAACCCGCCCTGCCGCGCTTCATGATCCCCGTCGCCTTCCACCCGTGGCCGGACCGGGCCGAGGGCATGAAGGTGGATCGCTCGGCCCTCCGGGAGCACGCCGAGCGCCTGCAGCAGGGAAAATCGTGATACGTCGTCTTTTTTCGGGCCGTGCTTAGGAACGGGGCGCCTGCAGCCGGTACAAAAAAATACGGGCTCCGGGGCGAATCGGTCGCTTTCGGAGTTGCCTGTGCGTAAGTTTCTGCATACCGACGGAAGCGCTTCCACGCCACCTTCTTCTTCGTTATGGCCCTCAGCCTCGAACCCTCGGCTCGCGACGACGCCCACGCTGACCCGGACGTGCCCGTCCGCGAGGTCACCCTCACGCCGCTGCACCGCGAGAATCTCTACAAGCACTTCGAGTGGAACAACGACCCCGAGCTGAACCGGCTCGACAGCGAGATCCCGTTCCACAAGGAGTCGCTCAGCGAGTTCAAGCGGCGCTTCGAGCAGATGATCTACAGCCCCGCCCCGGATCAGCAGGACTTCGAGGTCCGCGCCGACGACGGGACGGTCATCGGCGTCGCCTACATCGTCAACATCTCGACGCACCATCGCCACTGCACCATCGGCATCACCATCGGCGACCGCGACTACTGGGGCGAGGGCTACGGCCGCGCCGCGCTCCGCAGCGTGCTGGCCTACTGCTTCGGCGAGCTGAAGATGCACCGCGTCCACGCCTACACGTTCGAGTACAACGACGCCTGGCGCCGCCTCGTCGAGTGGGCCGGCTTCACGAAGGAAGGGACCGAGCGCGACTATCTGTACCGCGACGGCCAGTTCTGGAACAAGGAGTCGTACGCGATCCTGGAGCAGGAATACCGCACGCAGTTCGCGCAGGCGGCCTGAGGCGCGCCCGGCCGTGCCGCCGGTGAGGCCCCAAAAACAAACGCCGCGCTGCCCGGGCGGGCGGGCGCGGCGTGTCCTGTGGTCTGGCGCAGGCGGCTCCGCTTACTCGGCGGTCCGTTCGAGCCAGAAGACCAGGATGTCGTCGGTGAAGTCGTCGTTGGGGCTGCGCTGGAGGACGTCGAGCAGGAGGGATTCGACGGGCGTGGGCCGGCCCCGCGAGCGGCTGGCGGCCTCGAGGAGGCCCTGTTCGCCCAGCATCTGGTTCTCGCCCACCTGCTGCTCGATCAGGCCGTCCGTGTAGGTGACGAGGACGCTGCCCGGCGGCATCGCGAGCGTGGTATCCGTGAACTCCGTCTCGGCGTCGAGGCCGAGGACCATGTCGCTGTACTCGATGATCTGGGCGTCGTCGCCGGAGAGGAGGACGGGGCGGCAGTGGCCGGCGTTCGCGTAGGTGATCTCGTGCTTGCCCGGCTCCCAGCGCAGCAGCAGGAGGGAGGCAAAGGTCTCCTGCATCAGCTCGTCCTGGGTCAGCACCCGGTTGACGCGGCGCATCAGCTCGGCGGGCGAGGTCGAGTCTTGCAGCATGCCGTGGAGGATGCTGCGCACGTAGCCGAGGAAGCTGAAGGCGTAGAACTTGGCCTGGATGCCCTTGCCCATGACGTCGCCCACGGTGAAGAAGTAGAGGCCGGGGCGGGGCTCGGTCCAGTCGAAGAGGTCGCCGCCGCCATGCTCGCGGGGGCTGTTGTGGAAGAACGTCCGGTAGCCCTCCACCTGCGGCATCTTCTTCGGGATCAGCTTCTGCGAGAAGTCGTGCCCGAGGCGGGCGTCGAGCTGTTCCTGGAAGATCTTGGTGCGTTCGAGGAGGCGTTCGATGCGGGAGAGCAACTGTTCGATGTCGAACGGCTTGGTGATGTAGTCGTCGACGCCGGTGCGCATACCGCGCAGGCGGCTCTGCTCGTCGGCCTTGGCGGTGAGGAAGATGAAGGGGATGGCGCGGGTCTCCTTGTTTTCCTGGAGCGCGCCCTGGAGGGCGAACCCGTCCATCCTCGGCATCATGATGTCCGAGATGATCAGGTGCGGGATGTCCTCGTGGATCCGGTCGAGGGCCTCTTCGCCGTTGGCCGCCGTACGGACGTTGTACTGCTTGCTGAGTCGGTACTCAAGCAGCCGCCGCAGCGTGTGCTCATCTTCGACGACTAGGATAGAATATCGGGCCATGCTTCCTGCTCTGCGGAGACGTAGAAGGCTAGCCGGTTGAAGCCGCCGTATTCGCTGCGCTGGTATTCGAGCTTTTCAGTACAAATCTTGAGAATCAACAGCCCCATGCCTCGCTCCGGGAGCGAGTCCAGGTACTCCGGCTCGATTTCAAGGTGGGCATCGAGGACGAACCCGTCGGAGTTGTCTTCGATGACGCAGCGGAGGCGATCTCCATCGGGCTCGACGGTCAACGACACGTCGGGGGCTTCCGTTTCAAAGTTGGCGTGCTGCACCAGGTTGGCCAGCCACTCGTGGACGGCCAGCTTGAGCTGGTAGAGCAGGTTCACGTCGATCCGGGGAGGGAGGAGCTCCTCCCACGCATCGAACAGGCCGTGGACCTGGTCGATGACCGTGTCGAGATTTCGAAAGTGGTGGGTTTGGGCGTCCATGTAAAGCCTGAAGCCGGAGCGGATGGGGGGTCTCGGGCAAGGCCGCTTCCTGCGCGGCTCAGTCAAACGCTTCCTGCGCGGCTTCGACGGAGGGAAACTGCCGGAAGACCTTGTAGGTCCGGGTGAGCTGCACGACGACCTGCACCGGCCGCGAGACGGCCGCGAAGACGACCTGCCCGTTCAGCGGCGAGACCTGGCGGTAGAGCGAGAAGATGGACCCGAGGCCCGTGGAATCCAGGATTCCGGTCTCGGAGAAGTCGAGGATGAAGTTGCGGGCGCCGGTGCGCACCTTGTCCTGGCAGACGGTCTTGAACTCGGCCGCATTGCGAAAGTCCAACGCCTTGCCGATGCGTACGATGACCGATTCTTGATCGGGGGTTGGCTCTAACACGAAGCTCATGGGTTTGATGTCCTGGATGGCGGCGTCGGCTTGGAATATCGACCCCCACCCGGCGGAATTAAAGCCCTGCGATGACGCCGGGGGGAAAAGGGCATGCGGGAGGGCCGGGGGAGGGGTCGTGCGCGAGACGCGTGGAGCCGCCTCCGCAGGGGCGCCGGCACTCCACGCAAGCGCATAATATAGGGAGCCCACCCGGCCCCACTCAAAAGAATTTTCTGCCCACCTGATGCAAAGAACGGGAAAATCAGGGTACGGCGCGGCGCTGCCGAGGCGCGCCGCCGGCTCTGCAGCCCCGCCCCGCCGATGATCCAGATCCACAACGCCGTGCCTCGCCCCGATGCCGGGCTGGGCGTGGTGCGCGCCGAAGGGCTCGGCGCCGGCCCGCTGCCGCCCGGCGCCGAGGCGCAGCTGGCGGCCCTCCTGGCCGCGCGCCGCGCGCCCCTCAGCGAGGCCGAAGAGGCCGTCCGCCGGGCGGCCCGCGACGTCCTGCGCAACGGGCGGTACAAGCCTACCGGGCGCGGCAAGCCTGCCAGCGAGTACCTGCTGCGTGCCGCCGCCGAGGGCGCCTTCCCCCGCGTGAACGCCCCGGTGGATGCGGCCAACCTGATCAGCCTCCAGACGGTGCTGCCCGTCTCGCTGTGGGACCTCGACCGGGCGGGGACGGAGCGCTTCCGCTTTCGCCTCGGCCGGGCCGGCGAAGCCTACGTCTTCAACCGCGCCGGGCAGGAGATCCGCCTGGAGGACCTCGTCGTCGGCTGCGGTCTGGGCGACGAGGGCGCCGAGGTGCCCCTCGTCAACCCGGTGAAAGACAGCCAGGCGACGAAGACGACGGCGGCCACCTGCCGCGTGGCCGCCGTCCTCTACACCCCGCTGGAGGCGGTGCCCGCCGAGGTGCTGGCGGGGCACTGCGCCGCCTTCGCGGCCCTGCTCGCCGGGTGCGGCCCGGCCGTCGATACCGCCTTCGCGGTGGTCCAGCCGGGTGAGACGAAGCGGGTCTGAGCCCGAACACGCCGCGCTGCCGCACGTACCAGCCCGATGCTTCGACCGACGACGCACATCCTCGTGGGGCTGGCGCTGCTGGCCGCCGCCGGCTGCCGCCCCAGCACCAACACGGTGTCTATGGAGACCGTCCGGGCCGAGGGCGAGCCGACGCTGGAGAGCTGGGGCGCCCAGTTCACCGTCAGCCAGGTCCCGGTCGGGGAGGAGGCCAGCCGCCGCCGCTTCGAGATCCGGGCGGGTTACCTGGCCGAGTATACGCGGGGCGACTCGACCTACACCCTGCTCCGCACCGACCCCGCGCGCCCGGAGCCGCACGTGACGGCCTACCTCTACGACGCCGACGACGACACCTCGGCCACGCTCACCGCCCAGCGCGTGCTCTACTTCGAGGCGGACCGGCGGCTGGAGGCGCGCGGGGACGTGGTGGTCGTCGCCCGCGAGGGCCGCCGCCTCGAAAGCGAGCACCTGGTCTGGCACGAAGACGACCATACCGTGCGCACGCCGGGCTTCGTCCGTATCGTCACCCCGACCGAACAGGTCGAGGGCTACGGCCTGGAGGCCGACGAGGACCTGGCGACCTATCGCCTGCTGCGCGTCACCGCGAACGTGATGTACGAGGACGAATGAGCCGCGCCGGGACGAGGAAGGAGCCGAGCCGCCGGAGGCCGGGGCGTGGGCGGCGGCTGCTCGGGCTGCTCGGGCTGCTGGCCGTGACGGCGGCGCAGGCGCAGACGCCCGCCCCGCCAGACACCACGCGCATCCGCACGTTCGTCGTCGAGGCCGACGTGCTGGAGCAGGACACCGAGACCACGCGCCGCCTCACCGGCAACGTCCGCGTCCGCCAGGACAGCACGTTCCTCTCGTCCCGCCGCGCCGTCGAGTTCCGCGCGCCGGGTGGGGCCACGCGCGCCGTCGCGTTCATCGGCGACGTGCTCATCGTGGAACGGGGCGACTCGCTGCGGGCGGACTCCGTCTATTACGAGCGGCGCACCAAGATCGGGCGGGCGCAGGGCCGCGTCCGGCTCTCCGACGGCGAGGTGCAGGTGCTGGCGCCCTCCGGCGTCTACTTCGCCCGCGAGAAACGCGCCCGCTTCGAGGAGGGCGTCACCCTGATCGACAGCGCCGCCACCGTCACCAGCCGCCAGGGCACCTACTGGAGCGACGACAAGCGCGCCGAGCTGGCCGACAGCGTCCGCCTCCACGCGGACCGGTCCTACCTCGAAGCCGACTCGCTGACGTACTTCCGCGAGGCCGAGGTGTCCATCGCGCGCGGCGACGTCTTCATCGAGCGGCTGGGCGGGGAGGACGAGGGCGCCGCGCCGGACTCGACGATCCGCACCTACCTCTTCGGGCGCCACGCCGTGCACGACGAGCAGGCCGGCCTGAGCCGGTTCACCGGCCGGCCCCTCCTCGTACAGATCCGGCAGGATTCGGCCGGCGCCGACGCTGACACGCTCGCCATCCGCGCCCTCCGCCTCGAAGCCCTCGACCGGGGCCGGCGGCAACGCCTCGTCGCCGTCGATTCCGTCCGGATCTGGCAGGGCGATTTCGCGGCCGTGGCAGACTCGGTCGTCTCCGAGCGGCTTCGCCCCGCCACCGACACGCTCGCCACCGACACGCTCGCTGCGCCGCCGGCCGAGCCCCGCGAGGAGACCCGCCTCTTCGGAGCGCCCGTGGCGTGGCTCGGGGAATCGCAGGTCAGCGGAGACACGCTGCGCGTGGTCGGAGCAGGCGGAGCGGTGGACTCCCTCTTCGTGCGCGGGGATGCGTTCGTCGCGCAGCGCGACTCCGCGCTGGACCGCGTCAACCAGGTGCGCGGCCGGCGCCTCGTCGGCGTCTTCCTGCCAGACTCGGTGCGCATCTTCACGGTCGGCCCCAACGCCGAGGCGCTCTATTTCCGCCGGGACGACGACGGGCGTTTGCAGGGCGGCGTGCGGGCCTCCGGGGATCGCGTCACGTTCCGCTTCCGGGGCGACGAGCCGGAGGAACTGTTCTTCCCCGGCGCCGAGGGCACCTACTACGATGCCGGCCTGCTGCCGGAACCGTTCGCGCTCGACGGCTTTCGCTGGATGCCGGCGCGCCGCCCGGCGTGGGTTTCCCTGGTGGAGGATCCACGCGTGCCGCTGCGGATCGACGCGCGCCTCCGCCCGCCGCCGGTGTCGCCGTTCGAGGCGATTCCGCCCGTTTCCGGGGGCAGGCCCGACTGAAGCGCGGCGCCTCCCGGTCCGGGATCTCCATGCCACGTACCCACCCCTCCTCGCCATGCAGGCTTCTACGACCCGTCCGCTGACCCTGCGCGCCGAGGGCCTGACGAAGCGCTACCGGAAGCGCGAGGTGGTGCAAGACGTGCACCTGCACGTGCGCGAGGGCGAGATCGTCGGCCTGCTCGGCCCCAATGGGGCGGGGAAGACCACCACGTTCTACATGATCGTCGGGATGGTGCGGCCCAACCAGGGGCGCATCGTGCTCGGCGAGCACGACATCACGCGGCTGCCGATGTACAAGCGGGCGCGGCGCGGCATCGGCTATCTGGCGCAGGAGGCGTCGGTCTTCCGGCACCTGACGGTCGAGCAGAACCTCCATGCCGTCCTCGAATTCCAGCGGATCGGGCGGAAGCAGCGGCAGGAGCGCGTCGAGGACCTGATCCGCGAGTTCGGCCTCGGCCGCGTGCGCGGCTCGAAAGGCTACATGCTCTCCGGTGGGGAGCGCCGCCGCACCGAGATCGCCCGGTCCCTCGCCATCCGCCCCCGCTTCTTCCTGCTGGACGAACCCTTCGCCGGCGTCGATCCCATCGCCGTCGAAGACATCCAGACCATCGTGGCCGACCTCAAGCGGCGCGGCATTGGCGTGCTCATCACAGACCACAACGTCCACGAGACGCTCGCCATCACGGACCGCGCGTACCTGCTCTTCGAAGGGCACATCCTCAAGCAGGGCACGGCGGAAGAACTCGCCGCCGACCCCGACGTGCGGAAACGTTACCTGGGCGAGAAGTTCACGCTCGAACGCTACCGGTAGCGCGCCCGCGTCCTCCCGACGTTCAACCCGATCAACCGATGGTGGTCATCATGGAGGCCGGGGCCGCAGAGGCCCAGATCGAGGGCGTCATCGCCTGGCTCAACGCGCACGGTTTCGACGTCCACCGCTCCAGCGGGGCCGAGCGCACCGTGCTGGGCGCCATCGGCGTGCGCCCCGGCTTCGACAGCGCGCGCGTGCAGGCGCTCGACGGCGTGGCCGAGGTCCACCGCGTCACCGAGCTTGTACGGCTCGCCAGCCGCACCCGTCACCGCGAAGACACCGTCGTGGCGGTGGGCGGCGCGCCGGTGGGCGGCCCGGCGGTGGTCCTCGGGGCCATCGTGGAGGCCTTCGGGGAGGCGGAGGGGATGGAGGCTGCTATGGCCCGGACGGCGGCGCACGGGGCGGCGGTGGTGCGGGCCGGCCCCCGGTCTACGCAGACGGCGCCCTACGGCGTCGAAGAGATCGCGGAGCCTGTGCTGCACCGTCTGCGCACCGCCGCCACCACGCACGGGCTGGGCCTCGTCGTCGAGGTCGCCGAAGCCGAGGCCGTAGCACGGTTCGCAGACCGGGCCGACGCCTTCGCCGTGGGCGCCCGGAGCATGCAGCACGCCCGGCTGCTGCGCACGCTCGGCGAGGCGGGCCTCCCCGTCGTACTGGATCGCGCCCCGGGCGCTCCGGTCGAGGCGTGGCTGCTGGCGGCGGACTTCATCCTCAGCCACGGGAATCCGCACGTCATCCTGTGCGAGCGCGGGCCGGACCTCGATGCGGTGGTGGTGGCGAAGCGCAAGAGCCATCTGCCCGTCTTCGTCGAGCCGGGCGGGGGCCCGGGGACGCACGTGCTGCCCCTCGCGCGGGCCGCCGTCGCGGCCGGCGCCGACGGTCTGGCCGTGGCGCTCGCGGTGAAAGAGGGCGGGGCGGCGGCGCTCGCCGCGCTCGCCGGCCCGGTGCGCGCCGTCGCCGAGGCCGTCGGGCGGCCCCTGTGGGCTCCGCGCGGCACGCCGCAGGCGGGGGCCGGAGGAGCGCCATGAGCGGCGGCTCGCCTGCAACGATGTCGGTAGGAATCGGCGCGGGGCGGCTCCGGGCCGCGTCATGCGGGTTAACAGCCCGCCGTCCGTCCTTCATCAGTACATCCCCTTCGAGCAAAGACTATGTGTGGAATCGTCGGATACATCGGCCATCGGCCCGTCTGTGATCTGCTGCTGACCGGCCTGCAGCGCCTGGAGTACCGGGGGTACGACTCCGCCGGCGTCGCCATCCTCAGAGAAGAGGGGCGCCTGGAGGTGGAGAAGCACAAGGGCAAGGTGAGCAACCTGGCCAGTGCGTGCGAGAGCATGGAGCTCGCCGGCACGCTCGGCATCGGGCACACGCGGTGGGCCACGCACGGCTTCCCGAGCGACGCGAACGCACACCCGCACACCAGCGGCGACGGCTCCTTCGCGCTCGTCCACAACGGCATCATCGAGAACTACGGCGCCATCAAGGAACGGCTCCAGCGCAAGGGCTACCGCTTCGCGAGCGAGACCGACACCGAGGCGCTCGTCCACCTCATCGACGACGTGCGCAAGACCACCGGGCTCTCCCTCGAAGAGGCCGTGCGGCAGGCGCTGACCCAGGTGGCCGGCACCTACGGCCTCGCCATCGTCTCCGCCGAAGACCCGGACCTGCTCATCGCCGCGCGCAACGGCAGCCCCCTCATCCTGGGCGTGGGCGAGGGCGAGTACTTCATCGCCTCAGACGCCGCGCCGCTCGTCGAGCACACCCGGCAGGTGGTCTACCTCAACGACGGCGAGATCGTCACCATCCGGCGCGGTGGCTACGAGGTCACTACGATCTCGGCCGACCCGGTCGACAAGGAGGTGCACGAGCTCGAGTGGGACCTCGAGGAGATCGAGAAGGGCGGCTACGAGCACTTCATGCTCAA
>JAWWAN010000077.1:0-10276 GCA_033721675.1 Rhodothermales bacterium
ACCGCCAGGGCGCCGTCGCCGACGCCCTCGCCGCCCTCGACCGCGCAGCGCTCGGGCCTGCGGAGCGGCACTGGGTGGCCCTCCTCGAACGCGCCCTTGGGATGCTTCCGCTGGACGACGGCCAGGCCGTCCTCGGCGGCCAGGTCGAGGGGGGCGCGCGGCTCATCAACAGCGACCGGCTGGACGTGGTGCGTCCGCTCGCCGACTCGCTCAACCTCTACTGGTACACGGGGATCTTCGACGCCTGGGCGGACGCCGGCCCGGTCGTCGCGGCCTTCGGCCTGACGCAGGATACGTACTACGACGAAGACCCCGACGGGCTCGACACCGCGCTGCGGCTCATCACGCGGAGCGAGGATACCTACGTGGGCGCACACACCCGCCTCGCCGCCGTCTACCTCGGGCGGTTCGGGAACCGATGGGGCGTGGCCGGCCAGGACGCCGTCCTCGTGAGCCCCAACCCGCGCAGCCAGGACCAGCTCTTCGTCCGGCTCGGCGGCGACCGCTTCGGGCTGCGCGGGTTCCTCTCCGAGCTGGACAGCATCACCGAGACCGGCGAGTTCACCGGCCGCACCGGAGACACCTTCCGCGGCGATGCCGGGCGGCGGCGCTTCCTCGCCGCGCACCGATGGGACTGGCGCCCCTCGCCCCGGTTCGCGCTGACGTTCATGGAGTCGGCCGTGTACTCCGGGCCGAACGCGGGATTCTCGCTGAAGTACCTGAATCCGATGCACCCGCTGATCTTTGTCGTCGACAACACCCCGAAGAACGACGAGAACAACGGGTTCGTCGGGGCGATGCTGTGGGCGCAGCACCGGCGCCTGACGTTCCACGGGCAGCTCGTGGTGGACGACCTCGACGCACGGGGCGAGAGCGGTGACGAGACCATCTCGTTCGCACTCGCCACCGGGCTCACCTACGCCGCGCCCCGGTTCGACCTCGGCGCGACGGTCACGGCCGTCGGCTCCCGCACCTACAACGCGCCGCAGCCGGAAGGCAAATACCTGTTCGCCCTGCGCGGGCTGGGCACCGAGTTCTCCGACTTCGTCCACGCCGCTGCCTTCGCCGACCTCTACCTGGACGCGCTCGCGCCAGGACTGCGCCTCACGCCTCGCCTCGACCTGCTCGCGCAGGGCGAGCGAAGCGGTATCGACGCCCCCTTCCCATCGACCGAAGAGTCCATCGACAACATCCTCGACGGCGTCGTCGAGCGCACCGTCCGGCCGGCGCTCCAGCTAGAGTACCGCCCGGTGCCGTGGGGATGGATCCGGCTCGACGGGGGGGTTAACTTCACCAACAACGTCGCGCACGAGAACGAGGCGAGCCGCACCCGCTTCGTCGGGCTTGCGGCGTTCGGGCTTCAGTTGACGATCAACCGGGCCGTCCGGCTCGCGCTGTGATGGAAGACGTTCGCTTTCCGGCTCTCGCAGCTACCGCAATCTTCCTGCTCGGCGTGCTCCCGGCGCAGGGCCAGGCCCCCGAGCCGTTCGATTTCGTGGAGGTGCGCGTGAGCGGAACACAGAACGTGCATCGGAGCTTCGTGCACGAGTTCTGGGAGCACGGCAGCGGCGGAGAGCTGGCGGCAGCGACCCCGTTCTACCTCGGGCAGGCCGAGGCCGGCATCGCGCTCCACCGCTACCGCGCGGCCGCCCCCCCCGTGCCGGACTTCGACGCGACGCTGCTCTTCGCGGGCTGGGGCGTCGGCGTAGAGGCCGGCTCTCGGCTCCGCCTCGACGGGGGCCTGCGCGTGGGGAACTACCGGATGCGCTTCGAGGAGGCCGCCTTCACCGGCTCGCGCAACGAGAGCGAGCTGGCCCTGGGCGCCGTGGCGCGCCTCTCGGTACGCCCGGCAGGCCCGCTGCGCGTCCACGTCTCGGGCAGCTACACCAAGGTCCACACGTTCAACCGGTTGAAACTCTGGTATCTTTCGGCAGGTCTCGCCTATCGCTTCTCCTCCCCCGGCTGGCTCAAATCGTTTCTCCGATGACGAGGCTCCTTCAGACGTCCGGGCGAGGGCTGGCCGCCGCGCTGGTGCTGGTCATCTTCTTCGGCACCGCTCCGGCGTGGGCGCAGACGCCACGCGACCCCTCCACCCAGGTCCTCACGGCCGGCGAGATCGCGCAGGCCGGCATCGCGCGCTTCAGCGACCTGTTCCGGTTGCTCGACCGCTGGTACGCCGTCTCCCTCGACGGCTACACGTACGACGCCTCCGCCTTCGGCCTCGGGGCGCTCCAGGAGAATAGCTGGGCGCTGCTCGTCGACGGGCAGCCGGTAGACCTGGGCGCGCTCGGGCAGCAGACGCTCAACGCCCTCCCCCTCGCCCTCAGCGCCGTCGATTCGGTGGAGGTGGTCAGCCGGCCCGTATTGATCCACGGGGTGCTCGCGCAGGGCGGCCTGATCCATGTGCATACCCACTCGCCCGCCGAGGGCGCCACGGTGCGCGCCAGCATCTCCGCCGGCAACGAGGTGGGCGACCCCGGCCCCTTCCGCTATACCCCCTTCGCCTCGCCGAACATCGACCGGACGGGGCCGGTCTACGAGGGCGCTGCCACGGTCGCCGGGCCGGGCCGGCATCTGCGCATCCACGCACGCGCGGACGAACATCACGCCTCGGACGAGCGCATCCGGGAACGGGTCTTCGTGCTCTACGCCGGCGAGAAAGAGCCGCGCCTGTTCGTCGGGGCCGTGGCTGCGGACGGCGCGGTGCAGGGGCGCCTGGGCCGCCATACGGCCTACGCCGGCTTCTCCCGGTTCCAGGACCTCGCCTTCGTGCTGCCCCTCGGCCGCGAGGTGCCCCGCGACCAGCGCCTCACCCATGCCGGCCTCCGGGGGGAGTTCTTCCCCGGTGCAGCCACGGGGCTACGCTACCGCGTCTCGTACACCGGCTCGGACCTCGCGCCTCGCACCAGCCGCACCGGCATCGACTTCGCGTGGCGGCAGCATCGATTGCGTGGCAGCTACGAAGTGCACACCGCCGGTGCGGCCCTGGGCGTCGTCCTCGGGGTGAGCGGCGACCTCTACCGGAGCCGTTCAGCCTACACGCTGACGGATACCGGTCTTTTCGTCCCGCGCGCCTACGGGCAGGTGCGGATGCGCCCGTCCCCACGCACCGGGGCGGACCTGACCGTCCACCTAACCCGCACCGAGGGCGTCCTGGGCTACGGGGCCCTCGCCGACGTGCGGCTCGCCCCCGCGCCGCAACACACCCTCCGGCTGGCCGGTACGGTGGCGCGTGCGCCCTACGAGGCGTGGAACCGCCCGTGGCTCTGGGTGCGGCGCGGGTACGGGTTCTTCGGCGAGGAGGGCGCGCGGGTGAACCTGCCGTCCTCCTTCGACGCCGAGAGCCGGCTCACGCTGGACGCGTCGTGGACGCTCCGCCCGTCGCCCCGGGCAGCCCTCACCGTCTTCGGGGCGTTCCGCCGCTTCACGAGCCAGACGCTCGCCGCCGTCACGCCGCGCTTCGACCCGGCCACGACGGCGTTCGACGTCCGAACGGCGCTCCGCCCCTTCGTCGCGGGCCGCGTGACGGCCGGCGGGGCGGCGCTCCGCCTCCGCCTCCTGCCGTCGCTGGATCAGCGCCTGCATTACACGTACCTGCGCTACCCGGCCGATGACGTCGTGTTCTTCGAGGCGTGGAGCAACCAGCCGTGGCACCGCTTCAGCTATACGGCCCGCTTTGTGCCGGTGGATCGCCTGAGCCTCTACGCGCGGCTCGGCTATACGTCCGCCTCAGACTGGCCTGCTTTTGATGTGACGGCACAAGAGACCTCGCTCTACGAAGCGGACCTCCCGGCCTACTGGCTCCTGGACCTCGCTGTGCAGAAGCGGTTCTGGGCCGAGCGGGGCCGCCTCCACTTCGGCCTCCGCAACCTGCTCAACGAGCCCCATCGCACCCACCCCGCCGGCGCGGTCACGGATCTGCTCTTCGACGTGCGCGTGCAGCTCCGCTTCCATACAGGCGGTTGACCCAGGACGGCGATCCTATTCTACGACGAAGCGGAACGTCACGACGCCCACCTGGCTCTGCTGCGGCGCGTTCGGCGGCAGCGCGTTGAAGCGCCAGCGGTTGAGCGCCTCGCGCACCGCCCGCTCCAGCGACGGGTTGCCCTTGAGCACGGGCTGCATGGCGGTGATGCGCCCCTGCGGATCTACGGTGATGCGCATCTTGATCTGCGCGTTCACCTTCTCGGCGAAGGCCGGCAGCGGCGCGTAGACCGTGCTCCGGTTGAGGCCTTCAATCTGGAACGGAGCCGACTTCTGCTCGTCCGCCGCTTCCCCCTGGCGCCCGGTGGACTCGCCCGTATCGCCGTCGGTGGCGCCGCCGAGCGGCTTGACGGCGGGCCTGGGCTCGGGGCGCGGCTCGGGCTCGATGACCTCGGCCGGCTCGTTCTGGGTGGCCGGGGAGATGGTCTCCGTCTCCGGCGCCTGGACGCGCTCCGCGTCGCGCACCTCGGTGCGCTGCTTCGCCAGGTCGACGGGCTTGGCCTCCTGGGGTGGCGCCGCCTCCGGCTCGGGCGGCGCCTCGGGTTCGGGCTCGGGCGCCTCCGGCGCTTCCGGCTGCGTCTCGACGGCCCGCTGCACGGGCCGCCCCTCGGCGATCGGCCCGAACTCGACTTCGATGTAGCCCAGCGGCTCGGGCTCCGCCGCGCCGACGTTCATCAACGCCAGCAGCAGGATCAGCAGCGCGTGCAGCGCCACGCTCGTGCCCAGCCCGTACCAGTCACTCTTGCTCATCAGGGTCTCGCTCCTCTGGAGGTCTACGCTACAACGCAGATCGAGCGCCGGAATGTTTCACGCGGGCCGGGTCGGTTGGGGCTCTTCGGTAGCGCCGGAACCGCCCGCCAGCGCCTTCAGCGCGTCGGCGTACGGCGGCCGGATCACCCCGCGCTCGGTGATGAGGGCCGTCACGAGGCGCGCAGGTGTCACGTCGAACGCCGGGTTGTAGACCGCGACGGAGGCGGGCGCGGTCTGCCGGCCGAAGCCGTGCGTGACCTCGTGAGGGTCCCGCTCCTCGATCTCGATCTCCACACCGGTAAGCGTGCCGAGGTCCACGGTGGAGAGCGGCGCCGCGACGTAGAACGGCAGCCCGTGCGCCTGTGCCAGCACGGCCAGCCCGTACGTCCCAATCTTGTTGGCGACGTCGCCGTTGGCGGCGATGCGGTCCGCCCCGACGATGACGGCATCCACGCGGCCCTGCTGCATGACCGAGCCCGCCATCGAGTCGGTGATGAGCGTCGCCTCGATGCCGGCCTGCTCCAGCTCCCACGCGGTGATGCGGCTGCCCTGGAGCAGCGGGCGCGTCTCGTCCACGAAGGCGCGGAGCGTCCGGCCGGCCTCGTGGGCCATCAGGAGCGGCGCCAGCGCCGTCCCGTACCCGGAGGTCGCGACGCCGCCGGCATGGCAGTGGGTCAGCACCGTCATGCCGTCCTCGAACAGGCCCAACCCGTGGATGCCGAGCTGCCGGCCCGCCGCGCGGTCCTCGGCCTCGATGGCCTGGGCCTCTTTCAGCAACGCCTCGAAAAGGGCGTCCCCGCTGCCCTCCCCATGCTCACCGAGCACGCCGCCCATCCGGCGGAGCGCGTAGAACAGGTTGACGGCGGTGGGCCGCGTGGTGGCGAGCCGGTCGAGCGCGTCCTGGACGGCGGCGTGGGGCTCGGCAGGATCGTCCCGCAGGGCCAGCACCGCTCCGTAGGCGGCGGCGATGCCGATGGCCGGCGCGCCGCGCACGCGCAGCATGCGGATCGCCTCGGCCATCTGCTCCACCGTCTCGATCGCCAGCCAGACCTCCTCCACGGGCAGGCGCGTCTGGTCCAACAGGTCCACGCGGCGCTCGGCCGCATTCCAGTGCAGAGGGGGAATCATCGCGTCGTGGTGGATTCGATTTCGGACGGAGACGGCACGGCGGCATCCGAGCGCCAGCGCTCGCGGACGACGTACCGGGGGCGGTTCTTGACTTCCTCGTAGACCCGCGCCAGGTACGCCCCGACGATGCCGAGGAAGAACAGCTGCAAGCCGCCGAAGAAGAAGAGGGCGAAGATGACCGACGCCCACCCCGTGACGTCCACGCCGACGATAAATTTCTGCACCAGCACCCAGAGCAGACCCAGGACGGACCCGGCGGAGACGAGCAGGCCGAGGCGGACGGCGTAGCGCAGCGGCTTGTCCGAGAAGGAAAACAGCCCGTCGAGGGCCAGCCGTAGCAACTTGCTGAACGGATACTTGGTGGTGCCGGCGGCGCGGGCGGGGCGGACGTACTCGACGCCGGTCTGGTTGAAACCCAGCCACGAGATGAGGCCCCGCACGTACGGCTGCTGCTCCTGCAGCTGCTGGTACGCATCCAGGACGGGCCGGGAGACGAGCCGGAAGTCACCGGCGTCCAGCGGCGCGTCGATGTCGGTGAGGCGGCGGAAGAGCCGGTAGAAGAGGCGGGTGGCGGACCGCTTGAAGAGCGTCTCGCCCTCGCGCTGGCGGCGGATGCCGTAGACCACGTCGTAGCCGGCCCGCCACCGCTCGATCATCTCGGTGACCACCCAGAGCGGGTCCTGAAGATCCGCGTCCATCACCACGGCGGCGTCCGCCTCCACGCACGCCATGCCGGCCGTCACAGCCAGCTGGTGGCCGAAGTTGCGCGAGAACGAGAGGAGGAGGTAGCCGTCGCGGCCGGCCGTCAGCTCGCGGGCGAGCGCCGCCGTTCCGTCGCGGCTGCCGTCATCGACCAGGATCACCTGCGCCACCTCCGGATGCTCGCGCCGGTACGCCTCGATCTCGCGCACGAGCAGCGGCACCACGTCCTCTTCGTTGTAGAGGGGCACGACGAAGGCGACGGTGCGCCGGGGGTCACGGGGCGGCACGGGATCCCTGGAGTCGAGCAGAGTCACGGGGACGGCTGGGTGGTGCAGGTCTGTGGGAGCGCGGGAAGCAAGGTACGATATTTTGCACGTAGCCGCGCCGGCTGCGTCCCGTTCGCCCCGTTCCCTATTCCTCGCGGCGTTGCTCGCCTTCGAGGGCGCTGCCATCGCCGCCCGGCGGCGCGACGCCCGGATCCTGCTCGGCGTCCTCCGGCGGCGCGGGCTGCCCGTTGGTGGCAGACTCGGGCTCGGGGGGCGAGGCCTCTTCGGAGACCGCGTCGGCGAGGCGCGCCTCGGCCGAGGCCGCCGGCTCGGCCGCCTCGGGGCGCGGGGCGTCTCCCTGCGCGGCCCGCCCACCCTGCGAGGGCGCCTGCTTCGCGGGCTTGCGATCCTCCTGGCCGGGATACTTGACGCGGATGTGGTAGATGCCGAGCAGGAGGGCGAGGAAGGTCTCCTTGATCTGCCGCAGGTCGCGGAAGGTGAGGTCGGTATCGTCGAGCTGGCCGTCCTCGATGCGCGCCTTGATGATCATGTCGATCAGCGCGTCGAGCCGCTTGTGCGTCGGCTCCGAGAGGCTCCGGCTGGCCGCCTCGACGCCGTCGGCCAGCATCAGAATGCCGGTCTCCTTGGACGAGGGGCGCGGGCCGGGGTACCGGAACTCGGATTCGAGGATCGGCGGGTCGTCGCTGCCGTGCTCTTCGAGCGCCTTCCGGTAGAAATACTCGATGCGCGTGGTCCCATGGTGCATCGGGATGAAGTCCAACACGCGCTGCGGCAGGGCATACTGGCGGCCCATCTCAAGCCCTTCTTTAACATGGCTGGCGATGATGAGGGCGCTCATCCGGGGCTTGAGCTGGTCGTGCGGGTTGAGGCCGGGCCGCTGGTTCTCGACGAAGTACTCGGGCTTGAGCATCTTGCCGATGTCGTGGTAGAGCGCGCCCACGCGCGTCAGCAGGGCGTTCGCACCGATGGCGGCGGCGGCGGCCTCGGCGAGGTTGGCCACCTGCAAGGCGTGGTTGAACGTGCCGGGCGCCCGCAGGCTGAGCTCCTTCAGCAGCGGCCGGTTCGTGTCGGACAGCTCCAGCAGGGTCAGATCCGTGGTGACGTCGAAGGCGCGTTCGAGCACCCACAGCAGGCCGTAGGCGAGGATGACGAGGAACGAGTTGATGAGCACCAGCAGCAGGTCTTTGCCGAGCGTGCTCACGTCGCGCTCCAGGAACAGCCACGTGGCGCCCATGACCACGGCGTAGCCGAGGAAGACGAGCACGGCGCTGAGGAAGAACTGCCCCCGGTTCTTGATGTCTCGCACGGAGAAGACGCCGAGCGTCCCGCCGAAGAGCGTCGCGAAGGTGAACTCGAAGTCGTAGCCGAGGAGGAGTCCGCCGATGAGGGCCAGCGTGAGCGTGCCGAAGAGGCCGACGCGGGAGTCGAAGATGACGGTCAGCAGCACGGAGACGATGGCGACCGGGACGGTGTACATCCCTACTTCGGGCACCCGGATGGCGAGGGCGAAGAGGCCGATGACGCCGGCGAAGAGGAGCGTCATCAGCAGGATGCGCCGGTTGTCGTCGAAGATGGTGCGGCGCACCATGAAGAGGTAGAGGAAGAAGATGACGAACGTCGCCATCGCGAGCAGCCCCTCGCCGAGCGTGCGGCGCCAGTAGAGGCGGGTGCCGCCGCGCTCCACCTGGGCGGTCTCCAGCGAGATGAGCTTGCGGCGGATCTCCTCGGTGATGCGCTGGCCCTCGCGCACGATCTCCTCGCCCCGCGCGATCTTGCCCCGGGTGGGCGAGATGCGGCTCTCGGCCTCCTGCCACGCCTGCAAGGTCATCGCCCGCTGCAACTCGAGGGAGGGGACGAAGATGGCCCGCACGAAGGCGTTGAGCATGTTCACCAGCTCGGGCTGCCCGTCGAACTGGCTCCGGAAATAATCCTGGACGGAGAGGAAGACCTCGTTGAGGCCGTAGACGTTGTCTTTCTGGATGGCCCGCTCCGTATGCGCCCGCTCGTCCCGAACGATGATCTCGTCGGTGCCGATGCTGTCGCGGGCGATCTCCATGACGCCCATATTGATGAACTGGGTGGAGAACTCCCAGGCGTCGCGGATGAGGGCCTCGTAGAGGGGCGTCCCGCCGGGCGGGGTGCGGGTAGTGCTCTGGAGGTCGGGGTCGCGGGCGGCGACGTCCTGCGCCAGGCGGCTCCACTGCTCGTTGGTGAGCTTCACGCGGGCATTGCGGCGCAGCTCCACGTAGCGGAGCGAGTCTTCGCGGGCTTCGTCCAGCCGCCCCCGGGAGCTGTTGAGCCGGTAGGCGGCGTAGGCGCCGAAGAGGGCGTCGAGCTGCTGGCGGAGGGTGTCTCGGTTGGCAGACATCCGCTCCTGCGCGTCGGGGATCTCCTCGAAGATCGGCGGCGTGCTGAAGCGGACCTCGCGGCGCTCCTCGTCGAGCTCCTCGGGGGTCTTGTAGATGGCGAAGTCGAAGGGCGCTTCGAGCGTCTCGCGCTGCCACACCTCCCCGACCTCGATGGTGTAGCGGTAGAGCTGGCCGCGGGGGAAGGCGGCCACGGTGAGCACGGTGAGGCCGAGGAAGAGGCCGGCCTTGAACAGCAGATTGCGGCGGCGCTCGGCGCGGCGGTCGTCGGTCCCTCGCTCCAGCGAGGTCCCCACGGGCCGGGCGCGCTTAGACCCCGGGCGTATTTTGTCCAGCAGTCCCATAGAGTCGGCTACGAGGGGAGGGTCCTGAGCCAGGGCGGCCGGCGCGGCCGGCCGGGAAGCACCCGCAGGGGATCGTCTGGCTACCTATGCCGCAGGGCCAGCAATGATCCTACGGTGAGGGTGAGGGCGGCCCCCAGGACCGTGTACCAGGGCCACCCGATGGCGCTGAGGCCCCGCGCGGCGCGCTCGGCGGCATCCGGCCGGAAGGCGATCACCCAGCCCTCGGCAGGCGCGTACCAGACGCTGAAGATCACAAAGACCATCACGGCGATCGTCACCACGAAGGCCACCACGGCGTCCGCCTGGCGCGTCCGGCGGTTGACCAGACCGAGCAGGAAGACGCCGAGCAGGCCGCCGTAGGTGAACGAGGCGATGGCGAGGCCGAGCTCCACGACGGGGTTGTCGGTGTCCTGAAAGAGGCTCGCGAAGCCGATGAAGATGATGCCCCAGAAGAGGGTCAGCCAGCGGGAGACGGCGAGGGCGCGGCGCTCCTCCAGCGCCTTCCCCCCCAGCCGCTCGTAGAGGTCCATCATGGACGAGGAGGCCAGCGAGTTGAGCGACGACGAGAGCGTGCTCATCGCCGCCGCCAGGATGCCCGCCAGGATCAGGCCGGAGACGCCGGGCGGCAACCCTTCGATGATGAACTTCGGGAACACCTCGTCGCCCCGCGTCAGGCCGAGGTCGGCCACGCTCTGCTCGCCGTAGTAGCTCCACA
>JAWWAN010000078.1:0-10128 GCA_033721675.1 Rhodothermales bacterium
CGGGGCCGTCGGCCGGGATGAGGACGGGGCGGTCCAGGGTGTCCGGCGGGGCCGGCCCGGAGGCGGCCTCCTGCGCTGCGGCCGGGGCCGCCATCAGCAGGCCGAGCACGGCGACGGCGCCCAGCCGCCGGAGAAGGCTACACGCGGGCGTTGGATTCATCGGGGCGCTCGGGGTCGAGAGGATCATCAGTTGGCGTGGCAGTCGCTGCAGCGCGTCGGGCCGGCCTGCTCCTCGCGGTGGCAGGTGCGGCAGGTGCCGTGGAAGGCCTTCTCGCGGCTCGGCGTGGCGGTGGGCTGCACCTGGTGGCAGCTCCCGCACGCGGTCGGCGTCTGGCTGGGCGGCGTCGTATGGTGGCACACCTGGCACATCCCGGCCTCCTGCTCGACGTTCACGTACTGGAAGTGCGCCCGGTGGGGGAAGTAGACCTTGCCCCGGCTGCCGTGCGTGTCGAGCATCATGTCTTCCGGCCCCCTCGTGCTGGCGGCCGTCGCCACCGGGGCGGACGGCTGGGTCTGGGGCGCGGGCTGCTCGGCCGGCTGCGGCGCGGGCGTCGGGGGCGGCGGCTGGGCGGGCTGCTCGGCCGGCTCTTCCTGCGCCGCCTGCGGGGTGGGCGGCGGCACCGTCGGCTCGGCGTGGGCGGCCACGGGCGGCGGCACGTAGACCGGCTCGTCGGCCGGCATCGGGATGGGCTCCGGCGCGGGCTCCGGCGGGACCTCAGCGACGGGCCTGGGGGCCACCGTGGCGGCTTCCTCGGCGCGGGCGACCTCCTGGAAGACGTGCTCGTTGGTCCAGTGGCGGATGGCCTGGGAGAAGGCGGCGACGTTGAAGGGCTTGTAGGTCGGGCTCAGCTCGTTGTGGCAGGAGCGGCACATGGCATCCCGCTCCCCGATATCGCGGAAGATGCGGAAGCCGCGCGCTTCGCGCTGGGCGTAACCGGGGGTGCCCTCCCAGTGGCTGTTGAGGTAGTCGCCGCCGGGGCCGTGGCACGCCTCGCAGGTGACGCCCTCGGCATCCCGGTAGGTCGGCGCCTTCCGGCTGTCCGCGATGCCGTAGGCCGTGACGTGGCACTTGACGCAGCGCCAGTCCGTCGTCGGATCCGAGATGCCGCGCCGGCGCGCGACGGCGCGCGTGTAGGGGCGGCTCAGGGTCTTGTAGGCGTCGGCGTGGAAATGGTCGCGCCAGACGCCATAGGCGCCGGCCTCGAACGGCCCGTGGGGGCGGCTGTGGCAGCTCTGGCAGGCCCCGGCGCCCACGTACGAAGCCTCGGCCTCCACGTCGGCCGTCGGGGTGCGCTGGGCCCTGTAATCGTCCGGGATCACGAAGTCAGAGGCGACGGGCTCGCCGGAGACGTAGCGCCCGAAGACCCAGCCGTCGACGTAGCCGGCGGTGTCGTTGACGCGGTACCAGGGGCCGTCCGCCTCGCGCTCCTCGAAGATCGTGACGCGGTCCCCCTTGAACAGATAGTTGACGACGCCGGCGCTGGTGCCGGGGGCTTCGCGGACGTTGAGGGTGGTGGCGGAGATCCAGCCGGCCAGCTCGGGTTCGGCCTCGTAGTTCGGGTTCACCTCGATGTTGACGGTGTCCGGCTCGATGGCGGCCGCCTCGGCGGGGAGCGGGGCGGGCTGGGGGGCGAGGCCGGCGTCGGGGTCGGTCTCGCCGCCGCCGCAGCCGCCGGCGGCGAGCAGGGCCAGGGCCATGAAACATACGCACACGGCGGCAAGCGGCCCGGCACCGGTGATGAGGAGTCGAAGCATCGGAGCACCTGCTGCATCGGGAGAAAAATCACGCTGCACAAGCGCCGGACCGCTTCACCACATCGGGTCCGGAGAATCTCCTTCACGGGGGCTTCAATTAAGCGAACGCGCGGCCCGTAATCAAATACGTGCAAAAAAGGAGGGGATCGGCTCATCCAGACCGGCCGGCGCGGCAAATTCACAGAACGGGTGGCAGGCTGCTGAGGGCGCGAGGGGGCTGCGCGCCGAGGGAGCGCGGTGCGGAGTGCGCCTATCCAGATAGCGAGGCCCCGGCCGCACCGGCCCGGGCTGCCGTGCTTGATTTCCAGCACCTTCTTTTCTACCTATCGCTATACAGAATACCATGCTCGCTGCACATCGAGAAGGCGAGGCCCGGGGTAGGATGGCTTTCGATCACTTTTCTACGCCCATCGCCATAGGGCAGCGCGTCGGGCGGTACGAGATCGTCGATGTGCTGGGGAAGGGGGGGATGGGTGTCGTCTACAGAGCCCACGATACCGGCCTGCACCGCACCGTGGCGATCAAGACCATCGCCCCCGCCCTGGCGGCCGATGCCGAGTTTGTGGACCGCCAGTGGAAGGAGGCGCGCACGATGGCGCGCCTCGAACACCCGCACATCGTCCACATCCACAACATCGAGGAGACCCCGCAGGGGCTGCTCATCATCATGGAGTACGTGGATGGCGTGACGCTCAAGGAGAAGGCGCCCCTGCCCTGGCGTGCGGCGCTGCCGCTATTTCTGCAGACGCTCGATGCCTTCGGCTATGCCCATCGCCACGACGTCGTCCACCGCGACGTCAAGCCGGCCAACATCATGGTCAGCCGCGACGGCATCGTGAAGGTGATGGACTTCGGGCTGGCGAAGCTGCAGCAGGGCGATGCCGCGCAGACCGCCACGCAGGGCACGGCCGGCACGCCGTATTATATGAGCCCGGAGCAGGTGCGGGGCCTCGCCTACGTGGATGCCCGCAGCGACCTCTACTCGCTCGGCATGAGCTTCGTCGAGGTGCTGGCCGGGCGGCTGCCCTTCGACGCCAAGCAGAGCGAGTTCGACATCATGCACGCCATCGTCTACGACGAGCTGGAGGCGGTGCACGACGTCGTGGCGGACCTGCCGGCGCCGCTCGCAGACATCCTGGCGAAGGCCGTGGCGCACCGCCCGGAGGACCGCTACCAGCGCGCCGAGGAGATGGCGGCGGCCCTGCGGCGCTTCGAGGTGCAGGCCCGGCAGGAAGCGGGCATCCCGGAGGTGCCGGTGGCCACCGTATTCCTGCGGCGGGTGCCGGAGGCGCCCGCCCGTCCGCCCCGCCCGCCGACGCCTGCAGAGCCCTCGAAGCGGCGCTGGCCGGGGGTGCTGGCGGTCCTCCTGCTGGCCCTCGCCGCCGCCGGGGCCTGGGCCGTGGCTACCCAGCCGCCCTGGCTGGCGGCGCTGGGCGTGGGCGGCGCCGGCGGCGAGGGGGCCCTCGCCCGCCTCACGCTCGACGTCAGCCCGCCCGATGCGCGGGTGCTGGTAGACGATGCCGAGGTAGAGCCCGGCGCGGGCCGTACGCTGGCGCTCCCACCCGGCCGCCACACGCTGCGCCTCGAACGCGAGGGCTATGCCCCGCTCGATACCAGCGTCGCGCTGGCGGCGGGCGAGGCGCTGCCGCTACGCCTCGCGCTCGCCGCCCTGCCCCCGCCCGTCACGGCGGGGGGCGAGCAGGAGGCAGGCGCCGGCGAAGAAGAAGCGCCTGCCATCGAGCCGGTGCCTCCCGCGACGGGCACGCTGCGCGTGCGCGCCCAGCCCTCCGGCGCCGTCTACGTGGGCGGTACGCTGCGGGCGCAGGACGCCGCCCGCCTCGTCGCGCTCGACCTGCCGCCGGGCCGCCATACCGTCCGCATCGAAGGGCCGGGTGGGGCCGTGTGGCAGGAGTCCGTCACCGTCACGGCCGGCCAGCAGAGCCGCATCCTGGAGGCCGACTTCACCAAGACCTACCGGGTGGTGGTGACCGCGTTGCCGGCGGCAGACCCGCCCGAGCTGATCCGCGCCGACGTCTACGTGGACGGCCGGCCCTACCTGCACGACGGGGTCGAGGTGCAGACCCCCTACACGCTGGACCTGCCCGCCGGCCTGCACACCATCGAGGTCCGCGCCGACGGATTCGCGCCGGCCCGCCGGCAACTGCTCATCAGCCAGAATCGCACGGACGATCCCGTTCAGCTCATGATGGAGCGGCAGTAGTGCCGCCTGGATCCGGCTGCTCCATACTCGATTCCTTCCCAACTACTGGGCCGGCCCGCCTCGCCCCGCTGGATGCGCAGCGGCCGCCCCCGGACGCCATGCTCCCGAAGATCCGATGGTCTCTGCTTGCCGCCGCCGCGGTCCTCCTCGGCACCCTCGCGGCGCCGGCCGCGGCGGCCACCCCAGACTGCACGGCCCTCGCCGAGGCGCGCGAGCACTACATGTATGGCCGCTTCGATCAGGGGATCGCGCTGCTCGAAGCCTGCATCGCGGATGGCGACCTCACCAGAGAGCAGCAGATGGCGGCCTACCCCCTGCTCGTAGAGACCTACCTCGCCAAGCAGGCCGAGGCGGAAGCCATCGCCGCCACGAAGCGCCTGCTCGAACTCGTGCCCCACTACGAACCGCCCGACAAGCCGACGCAGTTCCGCTACCTCGTCCATCGCCTCAAGGAGACGATGCAGCAGGAAGACGAGGCGGCCGCGCCGGTAGACCTGCCGGACTTCGCCGCCGCCAACCCGGAGGACTTCGCGCGCATCGATCCGCCCTTCCCCCTCGTCTACATCGACGTGGAGGAGGTCAACGACGGCAGCGAGGTCGCCGTCTCGCGCATCCGGCCGGCGCTCAAGCGGGCGCTCCTGCTCGAAGGCTATGCCCTCCTCCGCGCACCGCGTAGCGCCGACTACTACATCGAGGTCCGCGCCGTCACCCGCGAGGGCGTCGAGTACCGGGGCCGCCACACCGCCTTCGCCGATCTGCGGCTGGCCGTGATCGACTACCCGACGGGCGTCGAGCTCTATGAGGCGACGGTGACGAACGCCCGGGGGGCCCACGTCAACCGGGAGAGCGCCGGCCTCGCCGCCCTCGAAGCGGCCGCCCAGACGCTCCAAACCGACCACTTCGAGGAGATGCTGGCCCACATACAGACTGCGGAGGCACACCAGGAGTAGCCGCCGCCGGCCCTCCCGGCCTCGCCCCTTACCCTCTCCATCGCCCCGATCCATGTATACTTCCATGCTGCGCGCCGTCCTGCTGATCTCCGTGCTGATGGCCGGGTGCGCCACCGTCAAGACCGAGCACGACCCGCAGGCGTTCGAAACGGCCGACGTGAGCCGCCCCTTCCCCGCGTACGACGGCCCCAAGGCACGCATCCAGGTGGTCCGCTTCGGGATCCCCGAAGAGATCGCCCGCCGCTACCAGGAGCTCGAAGACCGCCGCGTGGGCTTCGGCCTGAGCAACCGCCTCGTCGAGACGTTCTTCGACACGGGCCGCTTCGAGTTCATCGAGGAGAAGGACGCGATGCAGGAGCGGATGGCCGAGCAGTGGGTGCTGCGCCAGGGCGGCATCTACGCCGAGGACGAGCCCATCGGCCCCGAGGACGGGCTGACGGCGCCCAAGTACCTGGTCTATGCCGAGGTCTACGACTTCGCCGTCTCGAACGCCGAGACGGTGCGCGGCGTGGCCTCGGAGCAGCAGAAGACCACCATCGTGGGCGTCCAGATCCGGTTCGTGGACGTGGACACCGGCGAGTACGTGCCGGCCTCGGGGCGCGGCGAGGCGACGTCCGTGGCCTCCGGCGTGTGGGTCAGCCCGGATCTGCCCTTCGACCAGTCCACCGTGGGGCTGGCGAGCCAGCGGGCGCTCAACGTGGCCGTGCGCAACCTGATCGACCGGCTGGAGGCGCAGCGCTGAGGCCGCCGGCGACGGCGGCCCGAGACTACCGAAGGAGGCCGTGAAGGCCTTCCGACGATCACTCACCCAACGGAGGGAACGATGCGTGTATGGATTTCGGTGTTGCTTCTCATGGGCCTCGCCGCCATGCTGGCGGGGCCGGCCCAGGCACAGATCATCGACCCCGGAGATAGCCGCGCGGTCTCCTTCGACGCCGAGAACTGCCGGGGCGGGACCTCGATGATCTCGTATTTCGACTTCCGGGACGTGAGCCCGGACGGCAGCGTCTTCTCGTTCGGGCTCGACATCGACGGCACCACCCGGCGCTTCACGCTGGACAGCAATGCCTTCGACCCGGACGATCTAGACAACCCGGACATCACCACCCCCGACGAGTTCCTCGACCAGATCCCCGACGCCGCGTGGCGCTCCTACGTCGAGTTCTTCCTGCGCGAGCTGGGCTGCTTTGGTGGCTTCGGCGGCTTCGGCTCGGTGGTCGTCACGGCCGATCCCGTCGTCAACCAGAGCATCCAGACGTTCCAGACCATCGCCTTCTCCGAGCGCGCCGCGCCACGCGCGGCGGCGGCCCGCAGCCCGCAGGGCCAGCAGCGGGCCGCCGATGCCGTGGGCGACGACGACGACGAGGGCGGCAGCGTCCGCCTGCGGGAGGTCAGCTCGGACGTCGAGTACGAGTTCTTCGAGCTGAACCAGCTCAGCGGAGACAACCTGGCGATCCGGGGCGGCTATGCCCAGACCTCGGGCAACGGCCGCTGGATGTTCGGCCTCAACGGCATCTACAACCGCCTCGCCTTCGACGGCGCCGACGCCACCTACCACGGCTCAGGGAGCCTCTTCATCAGCCGCGTCTCGAACGTCAGCCTCAGCGGCGAGACCGTCTTCGGGGTCAGCGGCAGCTATCTCTTCTTCGAGAACGGCGACCCCGGCTTCGGCGTGGCGGTTCACAGCGTGCGCCGCTGGTATCCGGGCGGGGGCGGAGCGCTCATCACGTTCGGTACGATGGCGCAGTTTACCCAGATCGGCGATCTCCAGAACACCTACCTCAACGTGGCCGCCCTCGTCGGCTTTCCCCTCGGCCGTCGCCTCGCGCTCAACATCGACGGGCTGCTGCTGTGGAACGCCGACCAGCGCCTCGACGGGGATACCGTCGAGCTCGACGATCCGTACGTGCTCAACCCGGGCGCCTTTCTGACCTTCCTGCTGGGGGATGCCTTCGCGCTCAACCTGGGCGCCCGCACCGTGCTGCTCGTCGAAGACTACACCTCGACCGAGCTGACCCTCGGCGCCGGCGTGCGCTTCTGATATCCGTCTCCTCGAACTCCATACGACCAATGCGCTGCCTGCTCCTCGCCCTGCTGGTTCTGCTGTGCGCCGCCGCGCGGCCGGCCCCCGCCCAGGATCGCCCGGCGCTCGCCGTCGTCGGCCTCGCCAGCGAGGTCCGAGACGACGCGTGGGACGACGCCCGCGTAGGCCTGGGCCTGCGCAACGTGCTGGCCGAGCTGTTCTATGAGGCCGGCGCCTTCACCCTCCTCGAAGACCGCCCCGAGGTGATGCGCCGCCTCGACGCGATGGCTGAGCGTGCCTGGGCCCTGGACGATGCCGACAGCGCCTTCCGCGACGCCGCCGACTCGCTGCGGGCCTTCGCGCCGGACTTCGTGGCGTACGGCCGTGTGCTCTACTTCGGGCGGCCCCGCTCGCGCGCCTCCCTGGGCCCACTGCATGCCAACACGCAGACCGTCGAGATCCGGGTGGAGGTGACGCTTGAAGAGGCGGCGGCAGGCACGCGCTACACCAAGAAAGGCGTGGGGAAGACCCGCACCCGCGCCCGCTCGGCCATCTTCACCTACCGCGAAGACGCCGTCGAGCTGGACAAGACGGCGGTGGGGACGGCCACGCGGGAAGCCCTCCAGGAGGCCGTGGCCCGCGTGATGAAGGCGTACGCGAAAGACCGGCGGTAGCGGCGTGAACCTGCGACGCGGCCCGGCCGTTTGGGAGGTCTCCGCCGCTGCCCCGCTCGTGCCATGCCCGCTTCCGACCCCAGGACCATCCTCATCACCGGCGCGAATGCCGGCATCGGGCGCGCCGCCGCCGAGCAGTTCGCCCGGCGCGGCCATCGCGTGGTGATGGCCTGCCGCACCCACGAGCGCGGCGCCCCCGCCCACCGCGCCGTCCTCGAAGCCACCGGCAACCCGGACGTCGAGCTGCTCACGGCCGACCTCGGCGTGCAGGAGCAGGTGCGCGGCCTCGCCGCCCAGTTCCGGGCACGGCACGACCGGCTGGACGTGCTCGTCAACAACGCCGGCCTCTACAAGAGCCGCTACACCGAGACGCCCGACGGCATCGAGACGACGTGGGCCGTCAACCACCTCGCACCGTTTTTGCTGACGGCGCTGCTGATGGATCGCCTGCGGGCCGCCGAGGGCGCGCGCGTCGTCACGGTCAGCTCCAACGCGCATTACCGGAGCGACGGCCTCCGCTTCGACGACCTCGGCCGCCGCGCGGACTACGCGTGGGTCGCGGCCTACGCCCAGTCCAAGCTCGCCAACATCCTCTTCACGCGGGAGCTGGCGCGGCGGCTGGACGGCACCGGCGTGACGGCGACGACGCTGCATCCGGGCGTGGTGGCCACGCGCATCTGGAACCGCAATGCGAACCCCATCAGCCTGCTCATGCGGCCGATCAAGCTGTTCATGACGCGCCCGGCGACGGCGGCGACGGCCGTCGTCCACCTCGCGCTCGACGCCGATGCGGAGGCGGTCAACGGGCGCTACCACGACGGCATGACGCCCCGGGCGCCGTCCCGCGCCGCCCGCGACGACGAAGCCGCCCGCCGCCTCTGGACCGTCAGCGAGGCGATGACGGGTCTGAGCAGCTAGAGGGCTCTGAGCAACGCAGGGTTGCGTCACGAAGGGTGGGATCTTACCCCACGGCCTCCCTACCTTCATCCCCCTCTCCCTTCGATCCGCCGTCTCTCGCTCTCTGCTGCCGTGACCGTCCGCGTCGTCCTCCCTCTTCCCCTGGATCAGCCGTTCACGTACCTCGTGCCGGCCGAGATGGCCCGCGAGGCCCAGGTGGGCGCACGTGTGCTGGTCCCCTTCCGGCATCGCCGCCTCACCGGCCTCGTCGTGGAGCGGACCGAGGAGGAGGCGCTGGGCGACTTCGTCAAGCTCCGGCCCATCCTCGACGTGCTCGACGACGCGCCGGCCTTCACCGAGGAGCTGCTGCGCCTGACGCGCTGGATCGCCGACTACTACGTCTGCGGGTGGGGCGAGGCCGTGAAGGCGGCGCTGCCCGCCGGCATCGAGGTCGAGGACAAGCGACGCATCGTCCGCACCGGCGCGCCTGCCGGCGCGGCGTGGCAGGAGCACGAGGCCGCCGCCGCCGTCCTGCGGTACCTCGCCGCCCACCCCGAGACCACGCTGAGCGCGCTCCGGCAGCAGGGCCTCGACGTGCCGCTGGCGCTGTTGCGGCGGCTGGAGGAGGCCGGGATCGTGGAGACGGCGCGGGAGCTGGCGAAGCCGAAGGTGCGCGTCAAGCACGCGCCGCACCTCCGCCTCGCGCCCGCCTACCGCGCGCCGGGGGCCGTGAGAGACCTCCGCGAGCAGCTCCGGGGCGCCAAGCAGATCGCCGTGCTGGAGGCGCTGGCCGCCTACGCCGCCGAGGGCGAGCCGCTCCCGCGCCGTGCGGACGTGCTGGCCCGCGCCGGGGCCGCCGCCGCCACGGCGAACCGGCTCGTCGAGATGGGGGTGGTGGAGGTCGTCGAGCAGGAGGTGTTGCGCACGCCCCTCGGCGACATCCCGCCGCCGCCGCCGCCGCCGGACCACGCCTTCCACCCGGCCCAGCAGGCCGCCCTGGAACGGATCGGCGCGGCCATCGCCGCCGGCACGTTCGAGACGTTCCTGCTCCACGGCGTGACGGGCAGCGGCAAGACCGAGGTCTACATCGCCGCACTCAAAGCCGTGGTGGCGCGCGGCAAGACCGGCATCATCCTCGTCCCGGAGATCGCGCTGACGCCGCAGACCGTGCAGCGCTTCCGTGCCCACTTCGGGGACCGCATCGCCGTGCTCCACTCGCGGATGAGCCTGGGCGAGCGCTACGACGCCTGGCGCAGCCTCCGCAGCGGGCGCTTCCAGATCGTCATCGGCCCGCGCTCGGCCGTCCTGGCGCCCGTATCCTGCCTCGGCCTCGTCGTCGTCGACGAGGAGCACGAGGCCTCCTACAAGCAGTTCGACCCCGCGCCGCGCTACCACGCGCGAGACGTGGCCGTGGTGCGGGCGCAGATGAACGGCGCCGTCTGCGTGCTCGGCTCGGCCACGCCCAGCCTGGAGAGCTACCGGAACGCGCGGACGGGCAAGTACACACTCCTGCCCATGCCGAAGCGTGTGCCCGTGCGCGGCCACGCCGCCGCCCCGCTGCCCGAAGTTGCGGTCGTGGACTTGGTGCTGGAGCGCAGATCGGAAGAG
>JAWWAN010000079.1:0-10120 GCA_033721675.1 Rhodothermales bacterium
CCTTGGCCAGCGTACGCGGGGAGGCGCCACAGGCGGCCGTGGCCGTCCCGAAGGCGCCCAACAACGCCCGGATGCGGCCCGGCCCGACGCCCGGCACCAGCGACAGCGCCACGAGCGCCCGCTGCTCCTCCGCCGTCGCGGCGCTGTCCGGCCGGCCGGACGTCATGGCGCGTCCGCCGGCAGGGCCCGTTCCCGCCGGATGGCGTCCCAGAGCGTCCGCTTGAGCGCCTCCAGCCCGAGGTTGGCCACGGCGCTGATCGTCAGCACCGGCACCTCGGCGGGGAAGATGCGGCGGGCCTCCTCCTCCAGCAGCGCGCGCTCGTCGGGCGCCAGCAGATCGGTCTTCGAGACGGCGATCATGCGGGGCTTGTAGAGCATCTCTGGGTTGAAGGCGCGCAGTTCGTCGAGGAGCGTATCGTACTCGGCGCGCAGATCGTCGCTGGTGAACGGGATGACGAAGAGGAGCACGGCGTTGCGCTCGATGTGCTTCAGGAACTGGATGCCGAGCCCCTTGCCCTCGTGCGCGCCCTCGATGATGCCGGGGATGTCTGCGATCACGAACGACTCGTAGGCGCCGACGTAGACCACCCCGAGCGACGGTTCGAGCGTGGTGAACGGATAGTCTGCCACCTTGGGCTTGGCGGCCGAGAGGCTGGCGACGAGCGTACTCTTGCCGGCATTCGGGAAGCCCACGAGGCCGACATCGGCGAGGAGCTTCAGTTCGAGCGTGACCTTGCGTTCCTCGCCGGCCTCGCCGGTCTGCGAGAAGCGCGGCGCCTGGCGCGTGGCGCTCTTGAAGAACGCGTTGCCCTTGCCACCCCGCCCGCCCTGCGCCAGCACGAGCCGGTCGCCGGGTTCGAGCACCTCGCCGATCACCGCGTCCGTCTCGCCGTCCCGGGCGACGGTGCCCGTGGGCACGCGGAGCACGATGTCCTCGCCGTCCCGCCCTTTGCGGTTGCCGCCCTCGCCAGGCCGGCCGCTCTCGGCGAAGTGGTGGCGGTTGTAGCGGAGGTCGAGCAGCGTGTAGAGGTTGTCGTCCGCTTCGAGGATCACCGAGCCGCCCTCGCCACCGTCGCCGCCGGCCGGGCCGCCTTTCGGTTCGAACTTCTCCCGCCGGAACGCGACGGCGCCGGCACCCCCCGTCCCACTGCGCACGGTGATCGTGACGTAATCGACGAATTTCATAGACAATGCGCGGTGCGGGTGCCCGGTGTGTGGCTACCCTAACAGCGTTCCGCTACTGCGGTGTTCCCGTGCTTCCGGGTTCCGGGGGTCCCGTACAGCATCGTACCATCCTGCCGGAACACCCGAGCCTCAGCACCCCGTCCTTCCCGCCCCCATGAAACAGGTCATCATCTATACCGACGGCGCGTGCAGCGGCAACCCGGGGCCGGGCGGCTGGGCCGCGCTGCTGCGCTACGGCCGCCACGAACGCATCCTCACCGGCGCCGAGCCGCAGACGACCAACAACCGGATGGAACTGCGCGCCGCGCTGGAGGCCCTGCGTGCCCTACAGGAGCCGTGCCGCGTGGCCCTCCATACGGACAGCGCCTACCTCGCCCGCGCCTTCACCGAAGGCTGGCTCGACCGCTGGCAGCGCAACGGATGGAAGAACGCCAAGAAAAAACCCGTCGAGAACCAGGATCTCTGGGAAGGCCTGCTGGAGCAGGCTGCGCGCCACGAGGTCGAATGGAAGAAAGTGAAGGGGCATGCGGACGACCCCCTGAACAACCGCGTGGACGGCCTCGCCGTGGCGGCCATGAACGAGGCCCGTTGACCGAGCGGACCGGCGGGGCCCAGCGCGTAACTTCGGCGGGGCCGGGCGCGTAGGGCGAATCTCCTCCCCACAGACCCCGACCGACCCATGCGTGATAGACCCCTCGTCATTGCCGGCCTCGCCCTGCTGGCCCTCGTCATCCTCTTCGCCACCCAGCAGTTCGCGTGGTGGCCCGGCCTGGGCGGCTTCGGCACGGCGTTCTTCTGGATCTTCCTGGCCTTTATCCTCTCCCGCACCCTGGGTGGGGGATGCTGTGGGCGCCGCCGCTGCGCCCCGCGCGAGCCCGAGACTGCGGAGGTCTGAACGCCCGCTCCATATGAACCCGGTAGGGGCACGGCTTGGCCGTGTCCCTATTTTTTTGCCACCTCGGCCCGGCCCCGGCCGCTGAGTGCCTCGACGAACGCGTCCACGAACGCCCCGGCCTGCGACCGCCGCACCGCCACCACCAGCTCCGTCGCCTCGCTGTAGTGCGTCTCGACGATCTCGGCGTCGAACTGCCCGAGGGTGTGCATGGCGGGCGACGTATCGGCATAGTCGAAGCGCAGGCGGACGGTCTCGCGGAGGATCCGCTCGGCGTGCGGTGCGGCATCCAACGCGAGCGCGGCGGCCTCCCCGTAGGCGCGGATCAGCCCGCCCGTACCCAGCTTGGTGCCTCCATAATACCGCGTCACCACCACGAGCACGTGCGTCAGCCCACGGCCGTCGATCTGCCGCAGGATGGGAGCGCCGGCCGTGCCGGCGGGCTCGCCGTCGTCGTGGTAGCGAAAGATTCGGCCCGAGGGGCCGATACGGTAGGCCGAGCAATGGTGCGTCGCGGCGTACTCGCGCTTTCTAACCGCGTCGATGGCTTCGGCGGCGTCGGCCTCCGTCTCGACCGGCATCGCCTCCGCCAGGAAGCGCGATCCCCTCACCTTGATCTCGGCCCGGCCGGGCCCGGCGAGGGTGCGATAGACGTCGGCGCGGTGCGGCGCATCAGGCATGATCCGTGAATTCTTCGTTCCGCGGGACATCACGCGCGCGGCGCGTGTTACTGTATGCTGACCCGTACCCGCCCTGCGCGCTCCCGTCGATGACGTTACTCGCTCTGCTGTTCGCCACCCTGCTCGTGCCGGCCCCGGCCGCCGGAGGGGATGAGGACCGTTGCACGGTCAACACCGCCTGCACGCTCACGGCAGAGCCCGCACGCGGTTCCATCACCGTGGACGCCGTGCTCGACGAACCGGGCTGGCAGCGCGCGCCGGCCGCCAGCGGATTCCGGCAGTTCGAGCCGAACGAAGGCGCGGCGCCCTCCCAACGCACCGAAGTCCGCATCCTCTACGGCGAGACGGCCCTCTACGTCGGTGCCGTGCTCTACGACGACGAGCCGGGCCGCGTCTGGCGCACCCTCGGCCGCCGCGACGCACTCAACCAGGCGGACTGGTTCCTCGTCGCCATCGACTCCTACTTCGACCGTAAGACCGCCTACACGTTCGGCGTCAACGCGGCCGGCGTCCAGCTCGACGGCATCATGACGCGCGACCTCGATACGTCGTGGGATGCCGTCTGGGACAGCGCCGCGCGCGTGACCGACGAGGGCTGGGCCGTCGAACTCCGCATCCCCTACTCGATGCTGCGCTTCGAGGAGGCCGGCGGCCAGTGGGGCATCAACTTCCGCCGCGTGATCCCACGCCTGAGCGAGACCAGCGAGTGGGTGCTGGTGCGCCGCAGCGAGCTCGCGGGCGGCGCCGTGGCCCGCTACGGCATCCTGCAGGGCCTCGAAGACATCGAGCCGCGCCGCAACCTCCAGATCACCCCCTACACGCTCTCCCGCCTCCAGACCGAAGAGGGCGCCCCCGACGAGCGCCTCACCACGCGCGCCTTCGACGTCGGCGGCGACCTCAAGATCGGCCTCTCCAGCAACCTCACGCTCGACGCCACGGTCAACCCGGACTTCGGGCAGGTGGACTCCGACCCCGCCGAGCTGAACCTCTCGGCGTTCGAGTCCTTCTTTCCGGAGCGCCGCCCCTTCTTCACCGAGGGCGTCCAGATCTTCGACTTCGAGCTGGAGCGCGGCGGGCAGCTGCTCTACACCCGCCGCATCGGCGCCGACGCCCCCATCATCGGTGCGGCCAAGCTCTCCGGCCGGAGCGGCAGCGGCCTCTCCATCGGCATCCTCGGCGCCGCCACCGGAGACGACTTCGACCCCGGCCGGGCCTATGCCGCCGGCCGCCTCCAGCAGCAGGTCGGCCGCCTCTCCACGCTCGGCGGGATGGTCACGTTCTTCGACCGCGCCGGCGTGCGCCGCAGCGTCACCGGCGGCACCGACTGGGACGTCCGCTTCCGCGACAACCTCTACAAGCTCGACGGCCAGCTCAGCGTCGCCCACCGCGAACCCCTCGGCGACGACCTCGACCGCCAGACCGGCTTCTCCTTCGCCGCCGGCTTCGACAAGGTGCGCGGCGACTGGAACGTGTTCACCGGCCTCACGGTCATCTCGGACGACTTCAACCCGAACGACATCGGCCGCCTCCGCCGCAACGACTACACCAACCTCTCGCTCGGCTTCGCGCACCAGATCAACGGCGGCGACCCCTTCGGCCCCTTCCGCCGCGCCACCGCCCGCATCTTCTTCGGCGAGGGCATCTCCTACCGCGACCGCCTCGACCTCGGCTTCGGCTTCTTCTTCTTCTCGGACTGGCAGACGCGCGGCTTCCAGACCATCGGCCTCAACGTCCGGTCCGACTATCTGCTCGGCGGCTACGACCTCAACGAGACCCGCGGCCTCGGCCCCCGTGCCCGCCCCCGCGAGGTGAGCATCGGGCTCGACGTGGAGACGGACTCGCGCCGCAACTGGCAGCTGGAGCCCGGCATCGACCTGCAGTTCTACGAGGGCGAGGGGGCCGCCTACGGCGCCGGCCTGGAGGCCGACTGGAACGTGAGCCAGCGCGTGAGCCTCTCGGCCGAGGTGGGCCACCGCCGCGAGCACGGCGTCACGGCCTGGGCCTCGAACGAAGCCTTTGCCCCCCTCGGCGGCGGCTGGGGCATCGGCGAGCAGAGCCGCACCGACGCCCCCGGCGCCTTCCGCGCCTTCGACGACGGCGGCACCCTCGGCGCCCTCCTCGCCCCGCTCGTCCCCACCGGCGACGGGTTTTTCTACGTGCCTATCTACGGCGCCCGCGATACCCGCTCCGTGGATGTCACGCTCCGCACCGCCGTCACCTTCACCCCCACCCTCTCGCTCCAGTTCTACGGCCAGCTCTTCGGCGCGCGCGGACGCTACAGCGACTTCGCGCTGCTCCAGGACCGCGACGCGCTCGCGCCCCTCGGCGCCTACCCGAAGACGCATGACTTTGCCTTCAGCAGCTTCCAGACGAATACGGTGCTCCGCTGGGAGTACCGCCCCGGCTCCACCCTCTTCGTCGTCTGGTCCCAGAACCGGCAGGGCGACGACGCGCTGGATCCCTTCGACCTCGGCACCGCCTCGCCCTTCGACCAGCCCGGCGGCTCCCAGCTCATCGACACGTTCGACGTCTTCCCGACGAACGTCTTCATCGTCAAGTTCAACTACAAGTTTCTGCGGTAACGCCGTCCAGACCGCCACGCGAAACGCCGCGCCTTCTCCCACGAGGGCGCGGCGTTTTTTTACGCGGAACGGGGGAGGACGCCTCGCTCCGCTGTCATCCCGAGTGGAGGTCCACAGGACCGGAACCGAGGGATCTCGCCGGGTCCGAGACCGCACGATTCGCTTCAACGCAGAGATCCCTCGGCCTCGCTCGGGATGACATCTGGACGGGGCGGCGGTGTGGTGGAGCACGGTCGCCCACCCTGCGCCCCGGACCGCTTCACCCTTCGATCTCCGTCACGAGCTGGATCTCGCGGAGGACGCCCTGGACGCGGAAGCAGTCCTCGAAGGCGCCTTCGTAGGCGACGGCCTTGCCCTCCACGTGGGCCGTCCACGCGATGCGCTCGGCGTCATCCGTGGTGCAGCCGGTGGCTTTGACGAGCTGGAGGATGACCTCCTCGAACGAGTGGATCTCGTCGTTGAAGAGGATGACCTTCCACGGCGTGTCCAGCCGCTCCTCGGTCTCCTCCTCGACGAGGACGTCGACCTCCGGTGCGGGGCGTGGGGGGGCGGCGAGGGCCTGCCAGACAGCGGGGGCGCGATCCTTCATCGGGCACGGCGGTGGGTGCGGGCGGCTCAGGCCGGGTCGGCCGCCGGCGCGGCCTCCTCCAGCGTCACGGTGAAGTCTTCCATGACCGGGTTGGCGAGCAGCTTCTCCGCGGCCTCGCGCGCCAGCCGCTCGGCATCCTCCCGGCTCCCGGCATCGATCCACAGCTCGGCGTACTTGCCCATCCGGACGCGCTCGACGGCGCCGTAGCCCAGGTTCTCGAGCGCGTGGTGGACGGCCTTGCCCTGCGGGTCGAGGATCGACGGGCGGAGCGTGATGCAGATGTTGGCTTTGTACATGACGGTCGTTCGATTGGCGGGGCGAGGGGTCAAAGATAGCGACGCCCACGCTTCTTCGTCCGCCTTCGCCGGGAATTCGAGGGCCGCCCCGGCGCCGTGCTCAGCCCTCCTCCTCGATCGGCGTCTCCATCACCTGCTGGACGACGCGGACGAGGGCGCGGACGATGCCGTAGACCAGGTAGGCCGTGAGCGAGACCAGCAGGCCGGCCGGGATCCAGACGAACGTCAGCACCAGCATCACCCCGAAGGCGAGCGACTTGCGCGGGTGCGCCCGCAGGTAGCCCACCGACGGCTTCGGGATCGCCTCGAACCGGATGTTGGAGATCATCAGCGCCGAGAGCACGAAGACGAGCGGCATCAACAGCGTCAGGTTGTCTTCGCTCAGGAAGACGTTCGGGTCCTGAAAGTTGAGGATGAGCGCCACGATCGCGACGGCCTGGCCCGGGATCGGCAGGCCGGTGAAGTAGTCCTTCTTCTCGCCGTCGAAGCTCACGTTGAAGCGGGCGAGGCGGACGGCCCCGCAGATGGCCGGCAGCGAGGCCACGATGAGGCCGAGGACGCCGAAGTCCTGGAGGCCGAAGACGTAGACGAGCACGGCGGGCGCCGTGCCGAAGCTGACCACGTCCGCCAGCGAGTCCAGCTCGACGCCGAAGAGGCTCTGGCCGTTCGTGAGGCGGGCCATCATGCCGTCCAGCGCGTCGAAGAAGCCGGCCAGCACGATCAGCCAGCACGCCTGCACGAAGTTGCCCTCCAGCGTCTGCGTGATGGCGAGGAAGCCGCTGAAGAGGTTCATCAGCGTGAAGAACGACGGCACGGCTGCGCGCGGGATCGGGCGGCGCGGCCGCCCCTGCCGGTAGGCGCGGAGGCGCCGCCGGAACTGGCGCTGTTTGCCTTCGGGGCGCCGCAGGGGTGAGGAGCGGCGAGGGGGTGGCGCGTCGGGCATCAGGCGGGTTCGTCGTGGGTGAGGGCGTGCTGCGGGGCGGCCGCGCCGGCGTCGGTGCGCGGCAGGTGGGCCAGCACCGTCACGCCGGCCGTCACGCGGTCCCCCACGGCGACGTCGAACGTCACCTCGGGCGGCACCAGCACGTCCATCCGCGAGCCGAACTTGACGATCCCGAAGCGGTCGCCCGCGCGCACCTCGTCCCCGACGCGGACGTGGTAGACGATGCGGCGGGCCACGGCGCCGGCGATCTGCTTGAACAGGATCTTCATCCCGTACGGATGGCGGAGGCCGAGCTGCGAGCGCTCGTTCTTCTCGCTCGCCTTCTCGTGCCAGGCCACCAGGTACTCGCCCGGCACGTATTCATCGTACTCGATCACGCCGTCGGCCGGGATGCGGTTGACGTGGACGTTCAGGGGCGAGAGGAAGATGGAGAGCTGGCGGGCCGGCCCCTTCAGGTAGAGCGGCTCGTGCACCTCCTCGATCAAGACCACCTTGCCATCCGCCGGAGACAGCACCAGGTTCGCCGCCTCGCGCGGCGGCGTGCGGCGCGGGTCGCGGAAGAAGTACAGCGTGAAGGCGAGCACGAGCGCCGCCAGCACGAACAGCACCCAGCGCCATCCCGCCGGAAGCTGGAAGCCGACGACGACCAGCGCCGCGCCGAGGACGGCCGCGACGGCGACGATCAGGTAGCCTTCCCGAGCGATCATGGTGTTTGCGTGCGAGATGGGGAGGGACGAACCGGGGCCGAGCGGCGCTCGCAGCACGCGCAGCCTGCGACGCCCAATCTACGACGCCGGCGAAGACCTATCCGCCGATGGGCCGGCAGAACCCCCGGCGGGCGGATCGCGTTGGAAGGAGCCGCCTCGGGCGCCCGGTCTCGGACGCGGCAGCAGGCCCCTTGATCCACAGGTTACCCCATCGTTGAAGATGCCTCGCGTGGCGTTCCATACCCTCGGCTGCAAGCTCAACTTCGCCGAGACGAGCACGCTCCAGCGCGCCTTCGAAGACCGCGCCTTCGAGGTCGTGCCCTTCGGCGAGGCCGCCGACGTGGCCGTCGTCAACACGTGCACCGTCACGGGCGAGGCCGAACGCAAGTGCCGGCAGGTCATCCGCCGCGCCCTCCGCGCCAACCCGGATGCGTTCGTCCTCGTCACCGGCTGCTATGCCCAGCTTCGCCCCGACGAGATCGCAGCGATCGACGGCGTCGACGCCGTCCTCGGCGCCCACGAGAAGTTTCGCGTCTTCCAGCTCCTGGACGACTTCTCGAAGCGCGAGGCCACCCAGATCGCCGTCTCCTGCATCGACGACGTGCAGGACTTCGGCCCGGCCTACTCGTCTACCGAGCGGACCCGCGCGTTCCTGAAGGTGCAGGACGGCTGCGACTACGCGTGCGCCTTCTGCACGATCCCGCAGGCGCGCGGCCGCAGCCGCTCGGCGCCCATCGCCGAGATCGTCGCCCAGGCCGAGGAGATCGCCGGCAAGGGGTTCCGGGAGGTCGTCCTGAGCGGCGTCAACATCGGGCTCTACGGGCAGGAACGCGGGGCGGACCTGCTCGCGCTGCTGCGCGCGCTCGACGCCGTGGAAGGCATCGACCGGTACCGGATCTCGTCCATCGAGCCCAACCTGCTCACGGACGCCATCATCGACTTCGTGGCGGCCTCGCGCGCGTTCCAGCCCCATTTCCACATCCCGCTCCAGAGCGGCGACGACGCCGTGCTCGGCGCGATGCGGCGGCGCTACCGGCGGCCGGTCTACGCAGACCGCGTCGCGCGCATCAAGCGCGCGATGGCGGATGCCTGCATCGGCGTGGACGTGATCGTGGGCTTCCCGGCCGAGACGCCGGAGCGCTTCGAGAACACGGTCCGTTTCCTGCACGAGCTGCCGGTCTCCTACCTCCACGTCTTCACCTACTCGGAGCGCCCCGGTACAGCCGCCGTGGACCGGCTCGACCGGATGGGCGGCCCGCCCGTACCGAAAGCCGAGCGGTCCCGCCGGAACCGGCGGCTGCGCACGCTCTCGCAGAAGAAACAGCACGCCTTCTATGCCACCCACCGGGGTGAGACGCGCCCCGTGCTGTGGGAGGACGACGCGAAAGAAGGGATGATGCACGGGTTTACGGACAACTACATCCGCGTCCGCCGCCCCTACGACGCCGCGCGCGCCGGCACGATCGAGCCCGTGCGGCTGGGCGACTTCGCCGAGGACGGGTCGCTGACGGCCGGGGACGCCGCCTTCGTGACGCTGCTCTAGGCGGGCTCACCGAGAGAGGTACAGATTCCGCATCTCGTAGGGGCGGCTGAAGTGCTCGTCGGTCAGGTTCTCGACGAAGGCGATGGCCTCACCCGTCGACTTCATCTCCGGCCCCAGCTCTTTGGGCACCTCGGGGAACTTGTCCCACGAGAACACGGGCTCCTTGATGGCGAAGCCCTGGAGCGTGGACTCCAGCAGGCCCTGCGCGCGGAACGTGGCGAGCTTCTCGCCGAGCACCACCTTGGTGGCGATCTTGGCGACGGAGACGCCCGTCGCCTTCGCCACGAACGGGACGGTGCGCGAGGCGCGCGGGTTGGCCTCGATCACGTAGACGGTCTCGCCCTTGACCACGAGCTGCACGTTGATGAGCCCGAGCACCTCCAGCCGGTTCGCGATCTCGGTGACGTACCGCCGGATGGTGGTCTGCACCGTCTCGGAGAGCGAATAGGGCGGCAGCACGGCCGTGGAGTCGCCGCTGTGGACGCCGGCGGGCTCGATGTGCTGCATGATGCCGGAGATCCAGACCTCGTCGCCGTCCCGGATGGCGTCGCAGTCCACCTCGATGCCGTCCTCGATGAAGCGGTCCAGCAGGATCTCGTTGTCCGGCAGGAGCCGCCAGATGTCGTTGACGTAGCGCTCGACCTCGTCCTTATTGATGGCGATCCGCATGCCCTGGCCGCCGAGGACGTAGCTCGGCCGGATC
>JAWWAN010000080.1:0-10094 GCA_033721675.1 Rhodothermales bacterium
AGGCCCACCGTCTGTGCGGTGGCCGGGCGCGCCGCTGCCGTGAGCAGGAGCAGGGCCAGCGCGGCGAGGTCGGGGCGGAGCAGCGTGCGAGAGACCATCGGATCGGAGCCGAATAATGACACGGATGGACGGAGAGAAACCCTTGGCGTGATGCACCTTCTGCTCCCATACGATAGGGAACCGGCGAGGCGCATGCTACCGGCGCCCGGAGAACCGAGCGGATCCGCTCAGCGACCCGGCGCACGGGACGGCGTGACCGGGTTGATCCTGGCCGGCGGTGCCGCGCGCCGGTTCGGCGCGGACAAGGCACGGCACTGCGTGGAGGGGGTGCCGATGGTGGTGCGCGTGGCGCGCGCGGCATCCGCCGTGGTGGCCGGGCCGCTGCTGGTGAGCGTCCGCGACGGGTCCGCGCGGCCGCTGCCCGAGTTTCCGGATGCGCGGTACGTCATGGATCCTGTTGCCGGGGCCGGGCCGCTGGGGGGGCTGCACGCCGGCCTCGCCGCCGCGCCCACCCCGTGGGTCCTCGCCCTCGCCTGCGACCTGCCGTTCCTGACGCCGGCCGTGCTGCAGACGCTCCTCGCCGCCCGCACCCGAGATGTCGACGCCGTCGTGGGGCGCACGCCGGACGGCCGCCTGCACCCCCTCTGCGCCGTCTACCACCGGCGGCTGGCCGCGGTGGCGGCGACGCGCCTCCGCTCCGGCCGCCGGGCGCTGCACGGACTGCTCGCTGCGATTCGCGCCGCGCCGGTGGATCTGCCGGCCGGGCCGCTGCGTAACGTCAACCGCCCTGCCGACCTTGACAACGCGCGCCGCAATCCGTACTCGTAGGAAGCATCCCCCGCCGCGCGTCGCCCTCCCGAAGTCTGCCCCTGCCGGTTCCGCTATGATCCATGAGTTGACGGTCCTCTCCGAGAGCGACGTGCCGGCCCTCACCGGCGGCGGCCGGGCGCGGGTCGAGGAGGTGCCGCAGGGGTTCGGGCTGCCCTACGACCCGGCTGCGGCCACAGCCATGCTGTCCGACGGCTTCGGGCGGCAACACACCTACCTGCGGATCTCGCTCGTCGAGCAGTGCAACCTCCGCTGCCGGTATTGTATGCCGGAGGACGGACTCGAATGGACGCCCGACGAGGATCTGCTCACCGACGCCGAGATCGTCCGCCTCGCCCGACTCTTCGTGGGCGAGGGCGTCACCAAGATCCGGCTCACGGGCGGCGAGCCGCTGCTGCGACCCGGCGTGGAGGCCATCGCCGAGGCGCTCGGGCACCTCGACGGGCTGCAGACGCTCGCGCTGACCACCAACGGCCTTCTGCTCCCGAAGAAACTGGGCCGGCTCCGCGCGGCCGGCGTCAACCTGCTCAACGTCAGCCTCGACACCCTCCGCGCAGACCGCTTCGAGGCCGTCACGCGGCGGCGCGGCTTCGCCGTCGTGATGCGCGCCATCGACGCGGCGCTGGCCGCCGGCTACGAGCCCGTCAAGGTGAACTGCGTCGTCCTGCGCGGGGTCAACGACGACGAGCTGCTCGACTTCGTGGCGTGGACCGAGCACCGGGCCGTGGAGGTGCGGTTCATCGAGTTCATGCCGTTCGACGGCAACCGCTGGGACGACACGCACCTCGTGCCCTACGCCGAGATGCGAGAGCGGATCGCGGCGTGCTACCCGCTCGAACGGCTGGGCGACGGCCCCAACGAAACGGCGCGCACGTACCAGGTGCCGGGCTTCCGGGGGCGCGTCGGCTTCATCGCGTCGATGACCGAGCCGTTCTGCGAGGGCTGCAACCGCCTCCGCATCACCGCCGACGGCCACCTCAAGGTGTGCCTCTTCGGCAGCGCCGAGGTCAGCCTCCGCGACGCCCTGCGGAGCGGCGCGACCGACGCCGACCTCCGCGCGCTCATCGGTGCGGCAGTGGGCCGCAAGCACGCCCGCCACGCCGGCATGCACACGCTGGCCCGCATGGAGAACCGCCCCATGATCACGATCGGAGGATGACCGTGCGCAAGGCTGCCCTCGCCGTCCTGGCCTGCTTCACCCTCGCCGCCGGATCCGCGACGGCCGCGCCGCCAGACTCGGCGCTGCGCGTGATGAGCTTCAACATCCGCTACGACAACCCGGGCGACGGCGAACACGCCTGGCCGCACCGCATGGACCGGGTGGCGAGCGTCGTGCGGTTCCATGCGCCGGACGCCGTGGGGATGCAGGAGGCCCTGCGCCATCAGATCGACAGCCTCGCCGCGCGCCTGCCCGGCTACGCCTGGGTCGGGGTCGGGCGGGACGACGGCGCCGACGGCGGCGAGTTCTCGCCGGTCTTCTACCGGACCGACCGCCTCGAACTCGTCACGCACGGCACGTTCTGGCTCTCCCCGACGCCCGAGACGCCCGGCAGCGTGGGGTGGGATGCCGCGCTGCCCCGCGTCGCGACGTGGGCCCGCTTTCGGGACCGGACCACCGGCGGCACCTTCCTCTTCCTCAACACCCACTTCGACCATCGCGGCCGGGAGGCGCGCGAGCAGAGCGCCCTGCTCGTCGCAGACCGCCTCTTCGCCATCGCGGACGGCGCGCCGGTCATCGCCGTGGGCGACTTCAACGCCCCGCCAGACACCCCGGTCTATGCCACCCTGACCGAGCGCCTCGCCGACGCCCGCGCCGCCGCCGAGATACCCCCGCACGGCCCGGAGAGCACCTTCTTCGGCTTCACCGTCGAGCCGGACGAGACCGGCCCCCGCCTCGACTACGTGTTCACCGGCCCCGGCGTGCGCGTCCGCCGCTTCGCAACCCTCACCGACCAGTGGCTGGGCCGGTATCCGTCCGACCATCTGCCCGTGTTCGCTGAGATCGACCTGCACGACTGACCGGGGGAGGCGGCTACTCCGCGTACCGGTCGGCCCCGAGGAAGTGGAGCGAGACGTACGGCTCGTCGCCCACCACCCAGCTGTCGTGCGGCGTCGGGGGGATGTAGAACAGCGTCCCGGCGGTCAGCTCCTGCACGGTGCCGTCCTCGAAGGCGGCGGTGGCGGTCCCCGCCAGCACCAGCCCCACGTGTTCCACCGGGCAGAGCCGCTGGCCCCGCGACGGCCCCACGTGCTCAGACCATCTCCAGCCGGGCTCGTACGTGGCCCGCCCGATGGTCATGCCGCCGAGGCGGACGAGCTCGAACGTGCCTTTCTCCATCTGCCGGACCTCGTCCGGATTCTCGAAGCGCTTGAGGACGAGGCCGATCTGGTCGGAATGCATCGCGCGAAGGGGACGCTGGTCGAAGGGGTGGATTGGCAGGCCAATCTACTACCTACGCCGGGCTCAGGCCACCTCCGAGGGAGCGTCTATTCCGGGGTCGCTGAGAAATCCGGCACCGGTCGTGCGTCCGCCTCGGCCTGGGTGGCGGCCACGCCGTTCGCGCGGATGTCCTGAATCAGCCATTCCATCTCCTTGATCTCGCGGCGCTGCGCCTCGATGATCTCCTCGGCCAGCTCGCGCACGCGCGGATCCTCGATCCGGGCGCGTTCGCTCGTCAGGATCGCGATCGAGTGGTGGGGGATCATGCCCTCCATGTAGTCCACCCCGCTGACCGTCACCTGGCTGCGGACGAGCCACACGGCGGACGCCAGCATTACGCCGGCGATGATGAAGATCGCCAGGTTGGCCTTGCTGTTCTTGTACATCCCCAGCATGAAGGCCAGCATGATCGCCATCATCGCGCCGCCCATGATGAAGGTCATGAACAGCCGCGTCTCGCTGAACCACGCATGGTCCAGAATCTGATACGAATGCAGATACATCAGGAAGAACATGGCAACCATCGAGGTCGCGATCATCGCGAAGAACCTCGGATAGCTGCCGTGCGCGCCCTGCGCGTCGCTCATACGCTCGGGGGTCGTGCTCATTGCGTCGTCGAGATGTCGTGAGGATAGTGCACGAACTGCACTCTGAACCATGACTCCCCGGGTCGCTGTTTCTGGCTGAATCCGATGGTCACCGGATCTGGATAGTTGCCCGCACCGGCGAGTCCTTCGCCCCGAGCAACCTGGGGTGAGGGCGCCCTACCGGAGGTCTCCGAAGACCAGAATCATCAGCAGGAGCGCGACGCCTCCCACCAGGGCAGCCAGACTCGTGAAGAGGCCGAGCTTGCGGGAGGCGATCCATCCGCTGGCTCCGAGACTCGCGAAGAAAAGCAGGACGCCAGCGATCAGCGCGATGGATGGGATCCAGTTGAGCCGCACCAGATCCATCGCAGCCGACGTATTGCCGTTCGCCACGGCCCGGCTTATGTCTGCCGCCATGAGTGACCATGTGAGTGCAGCGATCACGAGACACAAGGCGCTGGACACCGCTGTGGCTACCGTGATGCGGGCCGACCGGCCGAGCGCATCGGGATGGCGAGGGCCCGTGCCTGCGGCCAGCAGGGCAGCAGCGGCGGTGAAGGCAAGCCCCCCGAGCACGGCGCTGATGGATGCAAGCTGCTGAAACGCCGTGGCGTAGAGTTCGAGGGCGGACTGCATGAGAGCGGGGAGGAGCGCCGTTTCGGCTCGGCGGGGACTGAAGTTAAGGCCTGCGGGAGCGCCCAGGATCGAGGAGGCGAGGACGCCCGTGCGGCGCCGCTACGGCCCGGAAAAGTTCGTCGCGCGCTGGGTCTGCGTGCGCGCGATGTCAGCCCGGCTCGGCGGCCCCGGCCGTCCCGTATCGCTTCGCCAACATAATGGCTACGACGATGCCCACGATGAATCCCCCTGCGGGATTTCCAAGCGCCGAGCCGATGCCGAGGCAGATCAGGAAGGCAACGAGGACGATCGCGATGCTTCTCATGATGAATACCTCCTCCGATGAAGGATTGGCCTGACGGTCTGCACGCACGGTCATTCCCACGCCCCTCCCAAAAACTCCAGGATGCGTTGTGTAAAGATCGTCTCGTTTGCAGGATCTCTGTACGGCACATGCCCACCATTCGGGATGACCCACAGGTGCGCTCCCGGAATATGCTGATACATCTCCCAGGCCAGCGATACCGGGATGAGTGCATCGTTGTCTCCATGCACGATGAGCGTCCGCGCAGCGATCCTGTTCAGCAGATCCGGCGTGAGCTGATGATCGCCATAATACGCTCCGAGATTCCGAAACTGTCTCTCCAGCAGCGCCGCGCGCTCCGCGCCATGCATCGCCACGGAGCCGCTATCGGGCTCAGCCCCCACCGGGGCATTCTCCAGGATCCAGTCCCTCGTGGCCGCGCTTCGATACGGAGTGCCCCCGACGATGGCGATGGCCTCGAACCGGTCGGGGGCCATCGTCGCTGCGTTGAGCAGGACGACCCCGCCCGCACTGCCGCCCAGCGCGCGGACCTGCCCGAGCCCCAGCGCATCCAGTAGACCGATCATCTGCCGGGCCACCACGTCGATGCGCCAGACGCCGCTCGTATCCGGATACGTCGAGCGCCCGTGACCGGGCAGATCGGGCACGATCACCCGGTAGTGGGTTGCGAGCGCCTGGAGGTAGCGATCCCAGCTTGCGCCGGTCCAGCCGAAGGCATGGAGCAGGAGGAGCGGCTCCCCCTCGCCGTGTTGTTCGAAGTAGATGCGGGCGCCGTGGGTCGTTACGAAGTCTCCATCTCCAGGGTCGCTCTGGGCGTGCGCGGTCTGCGCAGCGATGCTCAGCAGCGTCAAGCCAAACAGGAAGCGCAGCACGCGTTTCATCGGGTCCCTCGCTGGAGAGTACGTTGAGGAGGTCAGGCGTACCGGACCGCCCGGCAATACCGAACCGCCGCCGTTGGGGTACTGCTAGCTACTGGAGCCGGCAGCGAAACCGGCGCTCCGGGACGTGCGGATCAGGGCGCCGGCGTACGGCTCCGGTGCACCTACGACGTCGCCGAATAGACGATCTCGTAGAGGCGCGGCTGGGGGCCGTACGGGCCGACGACCGGGCGGATCTGCTGCTGCTTCGCTTCGTCCTGGCGAAAGGCATCGAACGCCTCTCGGCTCTCCCACTGGAAGTAGTTCAGCACCTTCTTCCCGTCGGTGCTCAGGTGCAGATGCGAGGCCAGGAAGCCCGGCTGATGACGGACGATCTCGCGGACGAGCCGCTGGATCTTTTCACTGAGTTCTTCTTGCTGTTCCGGCTCGACGTTGAACTCGAAGATGACCGTCAGGACCTCGCGGTCGGATCCGATACTCGACTGTGCCATGATCGCTGCAGGTAGTTTGGGCGAGGAGCGGAAAGACTGCTCTGAACATAACAACTGCAAGTCATAGTTCCAATGCGCGGGCCCCCGACCTCCGAAACAGCCGTCATCCCGGTAAGGACCGGGAAGAGGTGTGCGGGCTCGGCGGATCGATTCCGCGCGCGGGCGTGCTCGCCTCGTTCTCCCCGGTCAGCGGGCTGGGAACCTGGAGGCTCAGGCCGTACGGCCGGTGGGGCGCTCCGGCATCCCCAGCTGGTTCAGCACGGCGCGGAGCCGCTCCGCATGGGCCCGCGTCTCGGCGGCTCGGCTCTCGAACGAGCCGGCGGCGCTGCCCCGGCCGGCCTCGCGCTCCCAGCGGACGAGCCGTTCCTGCATGCGTGCTTTCTCCTCCAGCGTGCGCAGCGCGATCCACAGGCTCTGCTCGATCTCCTCGCCCTGCGTGGCCAGCAGGGTGTGCGCGGTCAGGCTGTGGCCCACGTGGCAGCGGTAGCGCGGGAGCCCGTCCTGCTCGATCTCCCAGAGCGGGCCGTTGCACTCCGGGCAGGACATCGGGACCTGGCTCCCCAGGTCGTCCATCTCGGCGAGGTCGTCGGTGCCGTTCATATCGAATCGGTTCTCCAGGGCGATGGCGGGGGGGACCGTCGCTTCGGTCAGGACCGGCGTCCGGCCCAGCTGGTCGAGCAGCATCCCGATGGAGGCGGCGGGCAGCCTCCGGGCGGTCTTCACGGACGCCAGGGCACTCTCGGGCATGCTGGCGTGGGGCGCCTCGTCCGGGTCCTGCACGATGGCCCGCCCCCCGCAGCGCGCGATGGCGAGCAGGCCGGCCGCGCCGTCGTCGAGCATGCCGCTGAGGACCACGCCGATGGTTTTCTCCCGGTAGGCGACGGCGGCGGAGCGGAAGGCCAGGTCGATGGCGGGGCGCGCCCGGTTCACGCGCGGCCCCCGGCTCAGCCGGATCCGGTGGTCGTGGAGGAGGGTGTGGTGGTCGGGCGGGGCCACATAGATCCGCCCGGTCTCTACCGGGTCGCCGTCGGCGGCGAAGGCGGCGGGGAAGGGGCCGGCCGCGGCAAGCTTATCCAGCAGCGACTGGCCGGGGCCGTCGCCGAGGTGCAACACCACGAAGACGGCGGCGGGCAGGTCGGCGTCGAGGCGAGCCACGACGGTGAGGGCGGCGTCGAGCCCGCCGGCGGAGCCGCCGAGGAGGATCAGTCGGTTCATGGGCGTCGTGCCGAAAGGGAAGGTGCGAAGCGCCGCCGACAGGATAGTGATTCTCGGGCAGAGGTGCGCCGGCAGGCGGCGGGCGCCGCGCATGGCCTATCCGCCCGGGACGCTCGCCGCCGGTGCCTCCGCCTCGAGGTCGGCGAGGAACTCGACCAGGCGGTTGCCGCTCAGCAGGTCTACCAGAATGCGGGCGTCGGCCGGCCCGAGGTCCTGCGCATGCATGCGCACGCCGGCGGCCAGCACGACGTAGACGTAGTTCAGCATCTGCTGGGCATTGACCTCGTTCAGCAGGGCGAGCGCCACCGCGAAGGACCGCATCAGGCGCCCGGTGGTCTGCGCGAGGTCGTCCGGCATCGCAGAGCGTGCGGGGCGGGCGTGCGGCCCGGCGGCGAGGTGCTGGAGGCGCGCCGCGAGGTCCTGTACGGAGGGGGCCTCTGCGTCGGGCTCCTCCGGGCCGTCCTCTTCGTCCAGATGACTCAGCCGTTGCTGTAGCGCCACGCTCAGGGCGGCCTGCCCCAGGACGAACAGCTGGCTCTGGGCGTCGACGGCATTCTGCATGGCGCGGACCAGGTTCTCCACGACGTGGCGTTCCAGCGTGCCCGCGAGGCCGTCGGGGTGGGCGCTGTCCGTGCTAGGCGTCGTCGTCGTCTCGGTCATCACCGGGTTCTCCGTACGTTCGTGGGGGTGGGGCGGACTCATTCAGAGCCAGAAGAGGAGGGCGAGCAACAGGGCGGACACCAGGCTCGAAACGGTCGTTCTGATCGCGTTCCATCGGGTCCAGCGCGGCTCGAACGCGGCGCGCGCAGCCCGGGCCGCCGCGTCGTCCAGCGCCTGGACGTCCAGCGCCTGGATCGTGTTGTTCAGCGGGATGTTGATCGTCACGGTCGGCAGCTGGACGCCGAGCAGGTAGGCGAGCGCGGCGGCGATCAGGAGCACGAGCGGCCCCCCTTCCAGGTGCACGAGGCCGAAGGCGGCCGCCAGCACCACCGCGAGGATCGAGCCGACCCAGACGATGAGGAAGAGCGGCTGATTCTGCTGGATGATCCGGTCCATCGCCTGAAACGCGCGGAGGTACGCGCGGTCGCTCAGCGGGCGGATCCCCGGCATGACGACGACGGCGAAGGCGAACAGGAAGCCCGCCACGAGCGAGCACAGGAAGGCGGCGGCGAAGAGGAGCGTCTGAAAGAGAGCCATGGGGTCCCCGGATTCCTGTCCGTACCTCCCGCAGTATCCGGCCGGACAGCGTACAAGTGCAAGCGCTGCTTCAGGTGATCAGGCCGTACGGCACGGCGCGGGCCGCAGCACCGCCGCATCCGCGTGCCCGGGAACGGTCATGTCTCCATCCCGATCCGTTCGAGGAGCGCCTGAAAGCGCGGATGCGAGCGGACCGGGTCGAGCGGGGGGGCGACGTTGTAGATCCGTATGAACCAGCTCCGCTCCCCAATCGTCTCCTCGAAGAGATCGAGCGCGCGGTCCATTTCGCCGAGGTACAGCGCGACGAGCGCCTTGAGAAACGGCGCGACGTAGCGTTTTTCGGAGAGCGCCTCCAGCTCATCGAGCACGGCGCGGGCCTCGGCCTCCCGGCCCATCGCGGCGAGCGCGAGCCCGCGCAGCCCCATCGCATCCGGGAAGGTACGCTCCGGGTCTATACGGTCCATTTCCGCCAGCACCACCTCGTACCGCGCCAGCTGAACGTTCGCCAATCCGGCGTAGAAGTGCGCGATCCGGTAGTTGGGGTGCATCTCCAGGAGGCGCTCGTACTGGACCAGGGCCTCCTCGGGGCGGCGTGCAAAATCGAGGATGATGCCCTCCACCATCAGGGGCCACGGGGAGAGCGGGTCCGCCGCCTGGGCCTTCTCGATCATCTCCAGGGCCTCGTCGAAGCGCCCCAGATCGCGGAGGTACTCGGCATACCAGGTGAGGCTCGACGCCGATCCGGGATCCAGCTCGACCGCGCGCCGATGATGATGGCCGGCGGTTTCCCAATCGGAATAATAATCGATGAGCACCAAGGCCAGGGCGGCGTGCGCCGCGGCCAGTTCCGGGTCGAGGGTGAGTGCTCGCTCGGCCGCCGCCCGGATGCGCGGGCCCGCCTCATCCGGCGAAAGGACCGCGAGGTAGTCGAGCACCTTGTAGGCGTCGGCCAGGACGGCCCACGCCTCGGCGAAGGCGGGGTCCAGGTCCACCGCCTGCTGCAACGCGTTGCGGCCTTTGATCACCGAGGCTTCATCCCAGGTGTCCACGAAGTAGCGGCCCTTCAGGTACAGCTCGTAGGCTTCCTGTACGTCCGTCCCGTACTTCGCCAGCCGGTGCTGCTCCCCGGACTTCATCTGCACGAGCAGGGCCGCGGCCACCTGCTCGGCGATCGCGCGCTGCACGGCCAGCGCATCCGCCGCCTCCGCATCGTAGTCCTCGGACCAGAGGGCCACCCCGCTCGCGGCATCGAGGAGCTGCACGGAGATGCGCACGTCGTCTCCCGCCTTGCGGACGCTGCCATCGAGCACGGCCGAGACGTCCAGCGCCTGCCCGATCTCGGCGATGGGCCGGTCCGTATCGGCGTAGCGCATGACGGACGTCCGCCCGATCACGCGCAGACCGCTCAGCCGGGACAGGCGCGACACCAGCTCTTCGGTCATGCCCGCAGCGAAGTAGGCATCTTCGGCATCCGGGCTGATGTTGATGAGCGGCAGTACGGCGACGCGCAGGGCGGAG
>JAWWAN010000081.1:0-10072 GCA_033721675.1 Rhodothermales bacterium
CCGCCGCCCACCCTGGCAGATCGGCGGAGACACCGTCGATTTCGGCTGGGTCGGGGACGTCGAGCGCGTCGAGCCCCGCCTCGTGCAGGTGCTCCTCGGCAGCGGCTTCGTGCCCGTCGTCGCGCCCCTCGGCATCGGCGCGGAGGGGCAGCTTTACAACGTCAATGCAGACACCGTCGCGTGTGCCCTCGCGGGTGCGCTGCGCGCCCGCGCCTTCCTGCTCGTGGCCGAGTCGGGCGGCCTCCGGCGCGACCCGGACGACCCCGCCTCCCTCCTCACCCGCTGCGACGCCGGCACATACCGGCGCGGCCTGGACGATGGGTGGATCCGCGGCGGCATGATCGTCAAGCTCACCGTCGCCTTCGAGGCGCTCCGCGCCGGCATCCCGGAGGTCGCGATCTGTGCACCGGACGACCTCGCCACGCGCACGCGTGCGACCCGCATCGAAGAGGGAGGGGTTGACGATGACCCCGGATGAGCCGCCGCAGACTGCCGCCCTCGATCTTCTGGCGGAGATGATCCGCTTCCGCTCGCTCAGCCGCGAGGAGGGACCGCTGGCGGACTTCATGGCCGCCACCGTGCACCGCGCCGGCCTGCCCGTCGAGCGCGTCGAAGACAACGTCTACTTCGCCCTCGGGGACGGCGAGGACCGGCTGCTGCTGGCCTCCCACCTCGACGTCGTACCGCCGGCGCCGGACCATCCCTACGACCCGTTCGAGCCCGTGGTGCAGGGCGGCCGCCTCTACGGGCGGGGCGCCGTGGATGCCAAGGCCAGCGGCGCGGCGATGACGGCGGCCCTGCTCGAACTGGCCGCCGAGGGCTACCGGCCACGGGAGGGGCAGGTGATCGTGGCGCTCACGGCCTGCGAAGAATCCGGCGGCGACTGCAACGGGATGCAGCGGCTGCGCAGCATGCTCCCTCCGCTCTCGGCCGCGCTCGTCGGCGAGCCCACCCACCTGCAGCCGTGCGTCGCGCAGAAAGGGCTGCTGATCCTGCACGTCCACGCCCACGGCAAGGCCGCCCATGCCGCCCGTGCCCACCTGGGCGAGAATGCCCTCTACCGCGCCGCCCGCGACCTGCTGCGGCTGGAACAGCACCGCTTCGACCGCGAAGACCCGTTCCTCGGCCGCCCCACCCTCACCCCGACGACCATCGAGGGGGGCACGGTGCGCAACGTGGTCCCCGACCATTGCGCGTTCTACGTGGATATCCGCAGCACGCCCGCCTACACCCATGCCGAGCTGACCGAAGAAGTCGCCGCGCTCGTCGAGAGCGAGGTCCGCGTCCACAGCGACCGCCTGATCCCGTGCGCGACGGACCCCGACGCGCGCATCGTGCGGGCCTGCCTGCGCGCCCTCCCCGGCGCCGCGCCGTTCGGGTCGCCGACGGTCTCGGACTGGATCTTCCTCAACGACGTACCGACCGTCAAGATCGGCCCCGGAGACAGCCGCCTCTCGCATACCGGCGAGGAGAACATCGCGGTGGAGGAGGTCGCGCGGGCCGTGGCGGCCTACAAAGCTATCATCACCACCTACTTCGGATGAGCCGTCCGCGCGGCCGTCCGGTACGATGCCCATGCTCTGGCAAAAAGACACCCGCCCCGAGGACTGGGTGACGCGCTTCACCGTCGGCGAAGACTACCGGTGGGACGCCCTCCTGCTCCCCTACGACCTCATCGCCTCGCGCGCGCACGCCCACGGCCTTCACGCCATCGGCATCCTCTCCACCGAGGAGCTGGCCGGCATCGAGGAGGGGCTGGATGCGCTGGCCGAGCAGGCGGCACGCGGGGAGATTGGGGTCCGCCCCGAAGACGAAGACTGCCATACGGTGATCGAGCAGTTCCTGACGGAGCGGCTGGGCGAGGCGGGGAAGAAGATCAACACGGGCCGCTCCCGGAACGACCAGGTGCTGGCCGCCCTCCGCCTCTTCCTGCGCGACCGCCTCGAACGCCTCGGCCGCCGGACGGCCGCCCTCGGCGGCGCGCTCTGCACCCTCGCCGAGCAGCACCCGCACACGCTGCTGCCCGGCTACACGCACCTTCAGCGCGCCATGCCCTCCACAGTCGCGCTCTGGGCGCTCGGCTTCGGCGAGGCCCTCGCCGCCGACCTCGATGCGCTGCGGCATGCGCGTGCGCAGACCAACGTCTCGCCGCTCGGGAGCGCCGCCGGCTACGGCGTGCCCTACCTCGACCTGCCCCGCCAGCAGGTCGCTGCACGCCTCGGCTTCCAGTCCGTGCAGACGCACGTGACGGCCGTGCAGCTCTCCCGGGGGAAGATCGAGCTGGCCGTGGTGCACGCGCTCGTGCAGGTGGGCGCCACGGTCAACCGCCTCGCCGCCGACCTCGTGCTGTACAACACGGCCGAGTTCGGCTTCGTCGTGCTACCGGCCGAGTACTGCACGGGCAGCAGCATCATGCCGCAGAAGCAGAACCCGGACGTGCTGGAGCTGGCCCGCGCGGCCTACCACCGCCTGACGGCCGAGATGCATCTGCTCGCCGCGCTCCCGGCCAACCTGCCCTCCGGCTACCACCGCGACCTCCAGCTGACCAAGGAAGCCGTGGTGCGCGCCGTGCTCCTCGCCGACGACCTGCTGACGGCGATGAACCACCTGCTGCCCGGCGTCCACTTCCGCGAGGATCGGCTGCGGGCCGCCACCACGCCCGAACTCTTCGCCACCGCCGCCGCGCTCGAACAGGTGCAGCGGGGCGTGCCCTTCCGCGACGCCTACCGCGACGCCGCCCGCGCCGTGGACGACCTCGACGCCCCCGACCCGCAGGACGCGCTGGACGCCTACCGCGCCGACGGCTTCCCCGGCCGCGAGCGCCCGGACCTCGTCCGCGCCGCCCTCGCCCGGCATGACGCCTGGATCGCCGAGCTCGCGGAATAATCTGCTACTCCCCCAGCACCCGGTAGCGCACGAACGCGAAGGAGCGGCCGTCCGGCGACCACGACGGCACGTTGATCGTCCCCTGCCCCCCGATGAACTTCGCGACCTCGCGGATGTCGGCGCCCTCGGGTGTCATGAGGCGGAGGCGGACGGGCTGGTTGGCCGGATGCCCCTCGGTGCCGGGCTCGTACGAGAGCACCACGAGGTGCTCGCCGTCCGGCGACGGATGGGGAAACCAGTCCTCGAAGGCGTCGTCCGTGATCTGCTCGGCCTCGCCGCCCCGCGCCGGGATGCGCCAGACGTCGAAGTTGCCGCTGCGGTCCGAGTTCCAGTAGATCCAGCGTCCGTCGGGCGAGTAGTCGGGGCCGTCGTCGTGCGCATCGTCGGCGGTGAGGGCGCGTTCCTCGCCGCCCTCCACCGGGATCACGTAGAGGTCGAAGCGGTCGTCCCGGAGGCCGACGTAGGCGAGCTCTTTGCCGTCGGGCGACCATCCGTGCCACCAGCTCGGCGTGTGGGTCGTCACGCGGCGCGGCGTGCCGCCCGTGGCCGGCAGCACGTAGATGTGCCCGTCCTGGCTGCTGACGACGAGCTGCTTGCCGTCCGGCGAGACGCCGTGGTCGTTGTTGAGGTCGGCCAGATCACCGGTGGGGATCAACTCCGGCTCGCCGCCGAAGACCGAGACCCGGTAGAGCCGCCCCTCCTGGTTGATGATCAGGTAGAGACCGTCGGCCGACCAGTTGGGCGCCTCGAAGTGCGCCCGCGCCGAGTAGATCGTCCGCACTTCGCCCGTATCGAGATCGTAGACGGAGAGCAGGCTGCGGACCTGCGCGTGGGCGGTCATCGGCAGCAGGCAGAGCGCGAGGAGCACGGCCCGCAGGATCAGGTGCGGACGGTCATGGATTCGGGATCCCATCGGTAGACTTTTTTGTCGCGGTAGCTGAGGTTGGCCATCAGGCTCGGCGCGGCGGCGCGGTAGCCGAAGACGGCGTCCTCGTAGACCGGCGTGCCCTCCCGCACCGAGTCGAAGAAGTACATGAAGTGGTCCAGGCGGTCGTCGTAGCCGCGCGGCACGGTGAAGCTGCGCGTCTCATCCGTCCGGGTGGGTTCCGGCACGGGATGCGCGGCGCGGTACTCCTCCACGAAGCGCGCGCGCACGTCCGCGGGGAAGGTGCGGACCGAGTTATAGCCCTCGACGATGGCCTCCAGGGGCGGCTCGCGGCGGGGGTTGCGGGTGAGCGTCAGGCCGTTGCCGTCCACCATGATCATTCCTTCGTCCCCGATGAAGCGGAAGTAGGAGCCGCCGCCGCCGCCATGCGCGAAGTTGCTCTGGAGCGCGAGCGAGAACGGCGGGTGGTGTTCCGTCTCCGGGTACTCGAACAGGCCCAGGTGGACGTCCGGCGCGTCGCGGCCGTCCTTCCAGAAGCGGACGCCGCCGTTCGCGTAGACCTCGGTGGGGCCGATGGCGGTGAGCGTGTGGTGGATGCCGGTGAAGAGGTGGACGAAGAGGTCGCCCGCCACGCCGGTGCCGTAGTCGCTGTAGTTGCGCCACCGGAAGAACCGGACCGGGTCGAACGGATGGCGCGGGGCATCGCCGAGAAACGCGTCCCAGTCGATGCGGCTCGGCGAGGCATCCGGGGGGATGGAGTACTGCCACGCCCCGATGGCCGAGTTGCGGTTGTACGAGGCCTCGACGACGTTGAGGATGCCGATGGCGCCGTCCCGGTAGAGGTCGCGCGCCTTGTCGTAGAGGATCGAGCTGGCGAACTGGCTGCCTACCTGGAGCGGCAGCCCGGTGCGCTCCTGCGCCGCCACGAGCTGCGGCCCCTCGTCGAGGTCGTGCACCATCGGTTTTTCCAGGTACACCGCCGTGCCGGCCTCCAGCGCGTCCAGGGCGATGCGGGCGTGCCAGTGGTCCGGCACGCAGACGAGCACGGCGTCCACGTCGTCGCGCGCGAGGATCTCGCGGTAGTCGCGCGTGACGGCCACGTCGCTGCCATAGACCTCGTGGACGCGCTCCAGGCGGCCGTCGTAGAGGTCGGCGGCGGCGACCAGGCGGGTGCCGGGCACCCGCAGCGCGGTATCCGTGTCGATGAAGCCGATGATGCCCGCGCCGATGAGGGCGATCTGCACGGTGTCGCTCGGCGCGGTGGGGCGCGGCGCGCGGGCCGCCAGCACCTCGGCCTCGCGGCCGAAGAGGAAGGGAGCCGCGCCGGCCGCGCCGGCCGCGGCAGCGGCGCTGGTCTTCAAGAAGCGGCGGCGGGAGGTCTTGCTTCCAGACATGGCTCGTCAGAGGCGGATGAAGGGGTCGCCTCAGAATAGGCGGCGGCGTGCAGAGGTGCAACCGCGCGCCCCGCCGCTGCCGCCTTGCTTTTCGAGCCGGACGCGTCTAGTTTGCCCCTCCCTTCGTCCACGCGCCCGCGCCATGGTCTACGGCATCACCGGCAACACGTCGAAGGCGGAGCTGTGGGAGCCCGTGGCCCGCCTCGTCGCCTGGCTCGACGCCGAGGCCCTCGCCTTCCGCCTGCACGCACCGGTGGCCGAGGGCCTGCGCGCGCGGGGGCTGGTCGAGGAGCGCCTCTGCACCGCCCACGGCACCGAGGCCCTCGCCGCCGAGGCCGACGTCGTCCTCTCGTTCGGGGGCGACGGCACGCTCCTGCGCAGCGCCCACGAGGTCGGCCACACCGGCACCCCCCTGCTCGGCATCAACATCGGCCGGCTCGGCTTCCTGGCCGACGTCGAGATCGGCGACGTCCAGGAGACGATCCGCCAGCTCGAACGGGGCGACTACCACCTCGACCACCGCCTGGTGCTCTCGGCCGAGGTGGATTCCACGCCGCCGCGTCGCTTCTGGGCGCTCAACGAGATCGTCATCGAACGCGGCGGGGCGGTCGGCATGATCGCCATCGACGTCGCCGTGGACGGCGTGCCGCTCAACCGGTACTGGGCGGACGGGCTCATCATCGCCACCCCGACCGGCTCGACGGCCTATTCGCTCGCCGCCGGCGGCCCCATCGTGGCGCCCGGCGCCGACGTGCTCCTGCTGAGCCCGCTCGCGCCCCATACGCTCACGGTGCGGCCGTTCGTGCTGCCGGCCTCGTCGGTCCTCGAAGCCCGTGTGGTCTCTCGCCGGCAGCCCTACGTCCTCGCCGCCGACGGCCTCTCGACCGAGCCGATGGAGGAGCACGTGGGCATCACCATCCGGCGGGCGCCGCACACGGTCAACCTGGTCAAGCTCCCGCAGCAGCATTACTTCAAGACACTCCGCACGAAGCTCACGTGGGGCGGCGGCAACCGGCGGGAGAAAGGGGCCGGCTGAGGGCCGCCGGCAACAGAGAAAGGCAGGCCCCACGCGGGCGCCTGCCTTCGTCCTGATACAGCCCGGAAGCCGTCTACTGGTCGCCCTCGGCGCCGCCTTCGGGCGCGGGGGCGGGTGCCGGCGCCTGCTGCGCGTCGTCCGGTAGTGGCGCCAGCGGCTGGGTGCCCTGCTGTTGCGCGCCCTGCTGGATGATGCTCTCGCGCCGCTCGCCCGTGTCGATGGCGAAGTTGGACAGGATGCAGAGCACGATGAAGAGCGTGGCGCAGATCCACGTGGCCTTCTCCAACACGTCGGGCGCCTGGCGCGCACCGAGGATCTGGGTGGTGGCGCCGCCGGCGGCGATGCCCGCCAGGCCGCCGCCCTTGCCAGACTGGAGCAGGACGAGCAGACCCATCACCAGCCCGATGAGCGTGATGACGATGATCAGAAAGATAAACATCGAGGTTCCTCTAGACTTGCAGCTGATACCCGCTAAAACTAGCGACCCCGGTAAACGCGAACAAGCCGTGCCGGTTTCTTCGCTGCGTCTTCAGGATCGGCTGGCGACGAAGTTGTGCGCGTAGAGCAGCGCCACGACCGATTTCATGTCTTTGATCTCGCCGCGCCGCGCCTGCCCGACGGCCGCCGCGAACGGCACGCGCTCGACCTCCAGGAACTCGCCGTCGCCCAGGTCCTGCTCACTCTCCACGAGGTCTTCGGCGAGGAAGAAATGGATTTCTTCGTTGCTGTAGCCGATGGCCGGGTAGAGCGCGCCGAGGGCGTGCAGCCGCCCCGCCTTCCAGCCGGTCTCCTCCTCCAGCTCGCGCGCGGCGACTTCGGCCGGGTCCTCACCCGGGGCGTCGAGCTTGCCGGCAGGGACCTCGCGGAAGATGCGGCGCGGCGCGTAGCGGTACTGCCGCACGAGGAGCGTCGTGCCGTCGTCGAAGAGAGGCACGACGGCGGCGGCACCCGGATGGTCGATCCACTCGCGGGCGGATTCCTGCCCGTCCGGCAGCCGCACGGCGTCTCGGTAGACCTGGAGGAGCTTGCCGTCTACGAGGTGCTCGGAGTCGATGCGTTCTTCTTTCAGCGTCATGGTGATAGATGGCGGATCGAGACGAAGGGAGACGCGGAAGTCTACCGCCCGGCTCCCTCGCTTCGCAAGGAGAGCATGCGAGGCATCCGGCACGGCGTCGTAACTTCTCTCTTCAGCCTCGTGAGAGAGCACGGCCCGTCCCGCCCGGCCGCTGCGCTCAGGGATGGGCGAGCTGGACGGCGGCGGCCACGACGATGCCGGCGGTCTCCGCACGCAGCCGCCGCGGGCCGAGTGACACGACGCCATACCCCGCCGCCTCCGCCGCCCCGACCTCGGCATCGCTGAAGCCCCCTTCCGGGCCGACGAGCACGCGGATCGTCTCGGCGCCGGAATGCCGGGCCAGCACGGTCCCGAGGGCCTGGTGCGGGCCGGCGGCCTCGTGTGCGAGGAGGCGCAGCGCGGGCGACGCGTCGTCCAGCACCTCGGCGAGCGGCGTCGGATCGCGCAGCGCGGCAAGCACCGTCCGCCCGCACTGCTTCATCGCCGCCACCAGCAGCTTCTCGGCCCGCGCGGCGTTGTAACCGGCTTTCTCCGTGCGCTCCGTCACGAGCGGCACGATCTCCGCCACGCCCAGCTCGGTGGCCTTTTCCAGGAACGTCTCGAAGCGGCTCCGCTGCTTGATCAACCCGAGGCCGATGCTGAGCCGGTACGCCGGTTCCCCGACGCCGCGCCGCGTCTCGACGACGGTGCCCGCTGCCCGCCGCCGGTCCACGTGGTCGAGCCGGACGCGGTGCCAGCCCCCGGCCCCATCGACCACCACGATCTCATCGCCCGGGCGGTGCCGCAACACGCGCACGGCATGGGTGGCCTCGTCTTCAGGAAGGACCACGCGTCCGCCGTGGAAGGCCGTGGGGGGCGCGTAGAAGCTGGTCGTCATAGGCCGTGTTTCCGTACGCCTGTGCTCTGAGGTCTGGATGCCGTCCTCGCCAGAAGAACCCCATCACAACCCGAGCGACAGGCCGAGGTGCGCGCGGACGGCGCTGGGCTCGTCCGGGTTGGCGGCGAGGCTGAGGACGATCAGGCCGAGGTCGGTGCCCACCTGGAAGCCGAGTCCGTAGCCGGGGAAGAAACCGCTGAGCGGATCCAGCCCTACCGTCTCTGAGCGCTCGACGTAGCCGAGGTCGAAGAATACGAAGGCGAAGGAGGTCCGGTCCAGGCGGTAGCGATACTCGGCGAAGGCGCGCGCGGCGCGAGGGACGAGGAAGCGCTCTTCGTCGTACCCGCGCAACGTGGTGGCCCCGCCGAAGCGGAAGAGGTCGCCCAGGTCGAAGGCCTCGCTGAGCAGGATGTGCGCCTCGCCGCCGACGACGGCGACCTGCCGGCGCGCCGTGGGGACGTAGAGCCGGGCGTGGGCGCGCAGCCGCTCCTGCCGCAGCAGCGTCCGTGCCCGCGTGGTGTCGCCGCCGACGACGTCGGTCGCCGCACGCTCCTTCCGGCCGCGCTCGAAGTTCGTCTCGAAGAGCACGCCGCGGCGCGGGTTCAGGCGCCCTTCGATCCGTGCGATGCGGAATCCGAGCCCGCCGAAGTACGCATCCGCCCGGGCCACCTGCTGGCGCCCGCCGACGAGGCGCTGGCCCCCTTCGCCGGGCTTCGTCAGCTCGCGGCGTACGGTGCCGAAGACCTGCACGCCCTCGGCCAGCCGCGTGCCGAGTTCGAGGCCGTAGCGCTGGCGGCCGAAGGTCGAATCCTGCTGGAGCCCCTCGAACTGCCCTTCGAGGCGCAGCGGAAGGCCGAGCAGGTAGGGGTCTGCCGCGCGCACGTCTACGCTGCTGACGCGCCCCGGCAGCCGGTTCAGGCGCAGGGCCATCTCGCGCCCGGCGCCGAAGAGGTTGCGCAGGATGAGGTGCCCGTTGCCGACGAGGCTGCCCCCGCCGCCATCGGCAGCAGGCTGGTAGCCGAGGACGAGGTCGAACGACCCCGGCGGCTCCTCCTCGACCGGGATCCGCAGGACAGCCCCGCTGTCTGGCTCGATGACGAGCTCCGGCGCGCCGACTTCGCGGAAGAACGCCGTGGCATCGAGGCGCTGGCGCAGCAGCTCGGGGTCATAGGCGGTCAGCGGCCGGCCGGTACGGAGCCCCGCCACACGCGCCGCGTAGGCCGCGCGCGTCCGCTCCGCGCCGTCGAGCTCGATGCGGTCCAGCCGCAACACAGGCCCCTCCTCCAGACGAAGGAAAACGCCGAGCCGAGGGGGCGAGCCCGGCAGCAGGCGGACGTCCTCCACGACGATGCGCGCCAGCGGATGACCCTGCCGCTCGTAGTGCGCGAGGAGCACGTCGAGGTCGGCTTCGAGGCGTGCCGCGTCGAGGGGGCGGCCGGGGCGCGTCTCCAGCAGACGGCGCAGCGCCTCCTGATCCTCCGCTTCGGCCCCCTCGATCTCGACGGCGCCGACCTCCACCGCCGGGCCGCGCGTGGCATGGAGCCGCACGGCGGGAGGCGTCCGGCTCGGATCGACCACGGCCGAGTCGATCCGGGCGAAATAGTAGCCGTCTCGCTGAAGCCACGCGAGCGCCAGGCGTGCGGCGGCGTCGAGGCTGTCAGGCGGTAGCGGGCGGAGCGGCGTCCACCCGGCGTCGCGGCCGTCCGTCAGGAGGAACCACGAGGCGGAGCGAGTCGTGGCCGTGGTATCCGGCTGGGCACGCGCCGCTCCGGGGGTAGCCAGGCACAGCGCCAGTAGCAGACCCGTGCACGGGGCGAACACGGCGCGGTAGGCTGTGGAGCGGGAGCAAGGAAGGGAGGCGATCACGTGGATCGTAACGAGATGCCATTCCCCCCGTTCCACCTGAACCGACGCGGCC
>JAWWAN010000082.1:0-10023 GCA_033721675.1 Rhodothermales bacterium
ATCGCCACGTTCGACATCAAGAACGGCGTCACGCGCGTCATCGACGGGATCCCCGGCGAGCCGACGTTTGTGGCCGCCAGCGGCACGGACTCGGGCATCCAGCACAGCCTGGTCGTCCCGAGCCTGACGAACTACAAGACGTACTACTTTGGCGTGCAGGCCTACGCCTACAACGAGCCGTCTGCGCCGAAAGTCTACCTCGGCCCGATCGCCCGCGTGGAGGCCGTGCCGACCCGCACGACGAACCGGGAGGGCGGCACCGTGCTGAGCGCCGTCGTCGGGGATGAGGCCTCCGTGCAGCGGCCCGCCGGGCAGCGCACCGAGTCCGTCATCGTCGAGGTCGTCAACCCGAACGCGGTGACCGGCAACGACTACCGCATCGAGATCATCGACGTCAACGGCATCACGAGCTTCAACATCGTGAACGCCGCCACGGGCGAGGTCAAGTTCGACGGCGACGCCTACGTGCGCCGCAACGGCCGCACGCCCGTCACCTCGACGCTGGAGACCCGCGCCGAGCAGGCCATCGTGGTCGACGGCCTGAACTTCCGTGTCTTCGCCGCCACGGACTGCTTCGACGGCGTCTTCCACGACGACGAAGGCACGTGGGACTTCGGCCGCGGCCGCCCGATCCAGCGCGAGTTCATCGCCCGCCTCGCCGGCGACCGCCCGTACCCCGAGGAGGGCACGGTCATCCGGTTCTACAGCGACCCGCTGGAGCTCACCGGTGACTTCGACGGTGACGGCGTCTCGGACACCACGCGCGCCGTCACCGAGGTGGCCGGCCCGGGTGGGGCGAACCCCTGCGCCGACGGCGCCGCCAACTGCATCAACGGCGAGCGCGTCGTGGACTTCCCCTTCGCCAGCAGCAACGGCGAGTGGTCGCTCCCGGTCCTGACGACCCAGTCCTTCGGCAACCTGCCGAACTACACGCCCAACACCTACGAGGTCCGCTTCACCGACGGTGAGGGGGACGAGGACCTCGCGTGGAACGTCTTCACGTCGGAGACGCTGCTGCGCGTGCCCTACGAGGTGTGGGACATCGGCCCGGTGGCGCCGGGGCAGCCCAACGACCCGAGCGACGACGTGCGCATGGTCGCCGCGCAGTTCGCCGATGACGGCAACGAGTGCGAGTTCGGCTACACGGACATCGGCGTGGGCATCCCGGTCTCGGACCGCATCTACGCCTACTACCCGGTCGAGAACGACTTCGCCGAGGCGCAGCAGGCCATGCTGTCCCACCTCGCCTATCCGTTGCAGCCCGGGGACATCTTCACCGTCAGCACGGGCAACCTCGCGGCGGTCAAGGGCCAGGGCGGCCAGGTGGACCTGGACATCATCGGCATCGTGCCCAACCCGTACAAGGGCACGTCCGAGTACGAAGTCAGCCAGCTCGTCGACGAGGTTCGCTTCACCAACCTGCCCGACGTGGCGACGATCCGCGTCTTCACGCTCAATGGCACGCTCATCCGCACGATCGAGAAGAACAGCCCCGGCCGGGCCTGGCTGCCGTGGAACCTGACCACGGACGACGGCCTGCCGATTGCCAGCGGCATGTATCTCATTCACGTGGAGGTGCCGGGCGTCGGGGAGAAGGTGATCAAGTTCGGTGTGGTCAAGAAGCGCATCCAGCTGAACACCTTCTAAACCGGCTCCTAGACAGCCATTGCATCACCTTCTCACGTTGAAGACAAGGAGGATTTCAGATATGAACGCACGTACGCACACGGCCTCCCTCCTGCGGGCCCTGCTGATCCTTTGCCTGGTCAGCCTGGGAACGATGGAGGCACGCGGCCAGGGAATCACGGAGGACGGCGAGAGCGCCGACCGCTCCGGTACGGCGGGTGCCGCGCACCTGCTGGTACCGCTGACGGCTCGCTACACCGCCCTCGGCAGCACCACCACGAGCGGCCTCGCCAACATGAACGGCATCGAGGCGCTCTACTCCAACCCGGCCGGCCTCGCCGCCAACACGGGCACCTCGGCGCTCTTCAGCCGCATGGAATACGTGGCTGACATCGGCGTCAACTACTTCGGCGTCGGCCAGGCCTTCGGCAACAACAGCGTCGCGCTGACGGTGACGTCGTGGGACTTCGGCGACATCCCGAAGCAGACCGAGGGCAGCCCCGAGGTGTCGAGCGTGACCTACGACGCCACGTTCATCACCGCCGGGCTCACCTACGCCCGCCAGCTCACGGACCGCATCTCGGCCGGGACGACGGTGAAGGTCGTCAACGAGTCGATCGACGACGTGAGCGCCACGGCCGTCGCCTTCGACGCGGGCATGACCTACGTCGTCGGCGAGTCGGGCCTGCGCCTGGGCGTGAGCCTTAACAACATCGGCAACGAGCTGAAGTATGACGGCACCGGCCTCGACCGGACCGTCAAGCTGCCGGAGCAGCAGGGCAACGCGTCCAACAACACGCTCCAGATCGATGCCGAGGGCGTGGAGCTGCCGACGCTGCTCAACTTCGGCGTCAGCTACGCCCGCGAGATGGGCGCCGGCGCCGTCGTGACGGCCCTGGGCAACTTCCGGTCGAACTCGTTCGACCAGAACCAGTACTCTGGCGGCCTCGAACTCGGCTTCCAGGATCTGGTGTTCGTCCGCGGCGGCTTCCAGCTCGTCGAAGACATGGACGCCACGTTCTACAAGGGCGCGACCTTCGGGGCGGGCCTCAACCTGAGCTTCGGCGGCACCCGCCTGACGGTGGACTACGCCGTGGCCCCGACCGACTTCTTCGACAACATCCAGTACATCACCGCTTCGGTGACGCTGTAATCGTCGTAGAATCCGGTTGACCGGTACGCGGGGACGCGTCGCTTCGGCGGCGCGTCCCCGCTGCTTTTTTGCCCCGTGTGCGCGCACCCGTGCCGAGAACCCGCCGCACGGGCACGCGTAAGGGAGCCGCTTCCGCACGGGGATTTCGGATCGGGGATTCCGGCGGGGCATTCTCGTACGGTTTTTTGGTGGCGATGGCTGGCTGTTCGATGCGTGTGTGCTCCTGGATCCCGGCGGCGCTGCTGGTGCTGGCCGCCTGTGGCGGGGACGCCGACGCGCCCCCGGCGGCCCCGCATACGGCGGAGATCGCCTTCGAGAACGTGGCGGAGGCGAGCGACTTCGTGGGGGACGCGGCCTGTGCAGACTGCCACGAGGACCAGTGGCGCGGGTACCAGGCGCACGGCATGGCGCAGTCGTTCTATCCGCTCACGCCGGAGAACGCGGTGGAGGACTTCGCCGCGCCGCCGCTCCGCCATGCGGCTTCGGGCCTCACCTACCGCGTCTTCGAGGAGGACGGGGCTTACTTCCAGGAGGAGTACCGCGAGGCGGCCGACGGCCGCATCACCCACCGCCTCGTCCGCCGGATGGACTTCGTGGTGGGCAGCGGCCACGCGGCGCGCACGTACCTGACCGAGCAGGGGGGGCGGCTCCACGAGATGCCGCTGACGTGGTACACCCAGCAGGGGCGGTGGGACTTCAGCCCCGGCTATGCCGTGGCCAACAAGCGCTTCGACCGTCTGGTGCCGGACCGCTGCATGGCCTGCCACAACAGCTACCCGGAGAGCGTGCCGTTCGCTGAGGGCAAGTACGCCGAGGTGCCGCACGGCATCGGGTGCGAGCGGTGCCACGGGCCGGGCGGCCTCCACGTGGAGGCCCGCCTGGCCGAGCCCGAAGCGCCGGACTCCATCGACCCCACCATCGTCAACCCGGCCCACCTCGCGCTGGAGCGCCAGCTCGACGTCTGCCAGCAGTGCCATCTGCACGGGACCGTGTCTGTGCTGCGCGAGGGGCGCACGCCCTTCGGCTATCGCCCGTCGCAAGACCTGGCAGACTACGTCGCGTTTTTCTCCACCGACGAGGAAGAAGCCGGGACCGTCGGCGTGATCTCGCATGCGGACCGGATGAAGCAGAGCGCCTGTTTCCTCGCCACGCAGGGCACGCCGGAGGCGATGACGTGCCTGACGTGCCACGACCCGCACGAAGGCTTCCGCGAGGCCGGCCCGGCGTATTTCAACGCCACGTGCCGCTCGTGCCACGCCCCCGAGGCGCTCGCGGAGCGGCTTCCTGCGCCGGCCCGGGCAGACCACGGCGCCGAGGCGGATTGCGCCGCGTGCCCTGTGCCGAGCGGGGAGGCCGCCGAGGCGCCGCACTCGTCGTTCACCGACCACTTGATCCGCGTGGTCGAGGCGGTGCCCGCGCTGCCCGCGCCGGCCCCGGCGCACGGCCCGCCCGTGCTGGATCCCTACTACGCGCGCGATGCCGGGGACGACCCCGAAGCGCAGCGCTACCGGGGGATGGCCTACCTCGTCCTGGCCGAGCAGCGGGCCGACACGGCCGCCTATGCGCGGGGGATCGACCTGCTGGAGACCGCCCTCTCGGCGGCCCCCGATCACGGCGAGGCCCAGTTTCTGCTGGGCCGGGCGCACCTGCTGCTTGGGCGGCCCGCGCAGGCGCTCCCGCCGCTCGAAGCCTCCGTCCGGCTCGACCCCGGCATCCCCGAGCGGCTGAATACGCTCGCCCAGGCGTACGAAGCGGCCGGGCGCGACCCCGCCGTCATCGAACGGCTCTACCAGCGCGCCCTCGCCATCCAGCCGGCTCTGGCCGACGTGCGCGTCAACTACGGACGGTTTCTGGAGACGCAGGGGCGCCTGCCCGAGGCCCTCGCGCAGTACCGCGCCGCCGCCGCCGAACAGCCGTGGCTCGCCGCCGCCCACTTCAACCTGGGCACGGCGCATCTGCGCCAGGGCGCAGCCGAGGAGGGGGAGGCGGCGCTGAGACGCGCCGTCGAGCTGGCGCCGGATCACGTGCGCGCCCTCTCGAACCTGGGCCTCCTCTATGCTATGCAGGGTCGGGAGCAGGACGCCCGGGCGTTCTTCGAGCGCGCCATCGCCGCCGGCCCGGACGACCCCGTGGCGCTGGGTAACCTCGGCACCTATCACCTCAACGCCGGCGATCTTGGCCGCGCCATCGCCCTGCTGCGGCGCGCCGTGGAAGCCGACCCGGCGTACCTGGACGGATTGCTCAACCTCGCGCTCGCCCATTTCCGTGCAGAGGACTACGAGCAGGCCGCCGTCTATGCGCGCCGCGCGCTCGCCGTCGATCCCGCCAACGCCCGCGCCCGCCAGATCCTCGCCGCGCTCTGAGCAGGGGGGGCGTCTAGGGGGGGTGCGGCGCGGCATGCTGCCGATTCGCCCACGCAGCCGCCGAACGGCAGCAGGCCCCCATGCCGCCCGGCGACGACTTTTTCACCGCCGCCGTGGGGGCTGCCCATCGGCTTTTGGATGCACACATATTGCACATTTTGCTCTAACGGCTCCATACTAACGGGCGTGCGTCTCCCTTCCACCTGCGACCCACGCCCCATGCCCCTGCTCGTCCCGCTCTCTGGCCCGCACTGCGCTTTCGCTACCGCCCTCTTCTGGCTCGCCCCCGGGCCGGGCTGCCCCCTGCCGCTGCTGGCCGGCCACGTCGCGGCTGGCTTCCCCAGCCCGGCCGCGGACTACCTCGACGACGTCCTCGACCTCAACGACCTGCTCATCCGCAACCCGCCCTCGACGTTCATGATGCGCGCCGCCGGGCGCTCGATGGAGCAGGCCGGCATCGCGGACGGGGACCTGCTCGTGGTGGACCGCTCGCTCGAAGCCCGCCACGGGGACGTCGTCATCGCCTTGCTGGACGGCGAGCTGACCGTCAAGCACCTCTACCGGCAGGGGGGGCGCGTCGGGCTCGTCGCCGCCAACGACGCCTTTCCGGCCATCGAGCTGAAAGAAGGGATGGAACTCGTCGTCTGGGGCGTCGTCACCCACCTCATCCGCTCGGTGCGATGACCCGGACCGCACCGCGCCGGCTCCGCTTCGCGCTCGTAGACTGCAACAACTTCTACGTCTCCTGCGAGCGCGTCTTCGACCCCTCGCTGGCGGGCCGGCCCGTGGCCGTGCTCAGCAACAACGACGGCTGCATCATCGCCCGCTCGGACGAGGTGAAGGCCCTCGGGGTGCCGATGGGCGCGCCCTACTTCAAGTGGCGCAAGGTGCTCGCCCGCCACGGCGCCCGCGTCTTCTCCTCCAACTACGCGCTCTACGGCGATATGTCGAGCCGGGTGATGCGCGTGCTCGAAGGCACCGCGCCGGAGATCGAGGTCTACTCGATCGACGAGGCGTTCCTCCACCTCGCCTCTACCCGCCCGGCCGAGGAGCAGGCATGCGCCGCCCAGGCCCGCGTGCTGCGCTGGACCGGCATCCCCACCTCCATCGGCATCGCGCCGACGAAGACGCTGGCGAAGATCGCCAACCGCTTCGCCAAGCAGTGGCCGGCGTGCGCGGGCGTCTTCGACCTCTCGCGCCGCCGGGACGCCCGCGACCTGCTGGCGCTCGTCGGCGTCGAGGACGTCTGGGGCATCGGGCCGCGCCGCACGCGCCTGCTGAACGCGCACGGCATCCACACGGCCCTGGATCTGCGCGAGGCGCGCGACGCCTGGGTGAAGAAGGCGCTCACCATCACCGGGCTGCGGACGGTCTACGAGCTGCGCGGCATCTCGTGCCTGCCGCTGGACGAGGTGCAGCCGCCGAAGAAGGCCATCACGTGCTCCCGCTCCTTCGGCGAGCCGGTGACCGAGAAGGCGGGCCTGCAGCAGGCCCTGGCCGCCTTCGTGGCGCGCGCCGCAGAGAAGCTGCGCGCGCAGGGGTCGGTGGCGGCGGCGCTGCACGTCTTCATCACCACGAAGGACTTCGGGCCGGGGCCGCACTACGGAGGCAGCCGCACGGCGGTGCTGCCGGAGCCCTCGGCCTACACGCCGGCGCTCACCCGCCACGCGCACCGCGGCCTGGACCGGCTCTACCGGCCGGGCTATCGCTACCGCAAGGCCGGGGTGATGCTGACGGGCCTCCGGCCGGCGGGGAGCCCGCAGGCCGATCTCTTCGAGCCGGCGAATCACGGGCGGCACGCGGCGCTGATGGAGGCGGTCGATGCGCTCAACGGGCGCTACGGGCGTGGGACGGTCTTCTTCGCGGCCTCGGGCACAGAGCGGCGGTGGGCCATGAAACAGGTGCGGCGCTCCCCCCGCTACACGACCCGCTGGGAGGACGTGCTGCGCGTGAAGGCATGACGCGGACCGGAGGCGTCGAGGGCCTCGCGTTGCCCCTGCGCACGTGTTTCCGTAGCTTGCCCTCCGGGGCCTCGCGGCGCTTCGCCGCAGAGCCCGCCGGGATGCAGGGGCTACGCTGGACCATCGGAGAACCGCCATGACGCACCGCCTGCCCGTCGTCCCCGTCCTCGTCGTGCTGGCCGCCCTCTGGGCCGGCGCGCCGCTCGCTTCGTGGAGCCAGGCGCCCGGGGCGGCCCCTCCGGGCCAGGTGACGATCCACCGCGATGCATGGGGCGTCCCCCACATCTATGGGCCCACCGATGCCAGCGTCGTCTTCGGGGCCGCCTATGCCCAGGCAGAGGACAACTGGCCGCAGGTGGAGGACAACTTCGTCCGCGCCCTCGGCCGTGGGGCCGAGCGGTACGGGGACGGAGCGCTCCTGGACGACTACCTGGTGCGCGGGCTGGAGATCGTCCAGCGCTCGATCCGGGAGTACGAGCGCGCGCCGGCGCCCCTGCGGCGCCTCTACGACGCCTATGCCGCAGGGTTCAACCAGTATCTGGACCAGCATCCGGCCGCCGAGCGGAGCATGATCGACCGGGTCGAGCCCTGGTACACCCTCGCGCTGATCCGCTTCAAGTACCACCACAACGAGTTCCTCGGCTATGCCGGGCTGCGGCCCGAGCACAGCCGGCGGAGCCTGAGCCGGGCGCGCGTGGACGCGCCGTCGCAGGAAGAGAGGAGCGGGATCGGCGAGGCCCGGTATCCTTCCCGGGCGTGGCCGCGCGGGGTGCACGCCCCGAACGGAGCGCGCGCGCTGGGGTCCAACCAGTGGGCCGTGGCGGGATCGCGCACGGCGAGTGGCTACCCGATGCTGCTCATCAACCCCCACGTCCCGTTCTTCGGGCTCTCCACCTACACCGAGGTGCACCTCCACAGCGACGAAGGGCTCGTCTTCTCCGGCCTGACCCGCTTCGGCTTCATGCTGCCGTACATGGGCAACAACGCCCACCTGGGATGGGCCTACACCGACAACTACGGCGACCACGGCGACCTCTACCTCGAAACCCTCGACGAAGACGGCAACACATACCGCTACGGCGACGGCTGGCGGGCCGTGACGGCGTGGACGGACACGGTGCACGTGCGGACCGAGGCGGGGCTGGAGCCGCGCCTGTATCGCTATATCAAAACCCATCACGGGCCCGTGCTCGGCTACACGGAGGCGGGGCAGCCGCTGGCCGTCCGCCTGGCGAAGCTGGAGGAGGGGGGCTGGTTCGAGCAGTGGTACGGCATGATGCGCGCCACGTCGCTCCCCCAGTGGCGCGCCGCCATGCAACGCCTGAACGTGCCCTACATGAATACGATGTATGCCGACCGCGACGGCAACATCCAGTACATCTACAGCCACGCGATCCCCCGCCGCGCTCCGGGCTACGACTGGTCCCGCCCCGTCGACGGCAGCGACCCCGGCACCGAGTGGCAGGGCTACCACGCGCTGGAGGAGCTGCCGCAGGTCCTGAACCCCACCAGCGGATACCTGCAGAACACCAACTCCACCCCGTTCACGGCGACGGACGGCCTCGGCGACGGGCCCGAGGACTTCCCGCCCTACATGGTGGGCAACGAAACCGATAACCGGCGCGCCCAGCGCTCCCGGCAGGTCCTCCGCGCGCTGGACGGCCTGACGCTGGACGGCTTCGGCCACGCGGTGCTAGACACGCGCCTGATCGCCGCCGACGAATGGCTCGGCGACCTCGTGGCCGCCTACGAGGCCTGGAAGGCGGAGCATCCGGCCAGGGCGGCCGTGCTCGAAGGGCCCATCGCGGCCCTCCGAGACTGGGACCGCACGGCGGTCCTCTCCTCGGTGCCGGCGACCCTCTTCGTGCGCTGGGCCCAGCTCGTGAATCCGGATCAGGGGCCCGCGCCCGCTCGATGGCTGGAGGGCCTGGTGCGCGTGGTGAACGATCTGGAGAGGACGTGGGGCACGTGGGAGGTGCCGTGGGGCGAGGTCAACCGGATCCAGCGGCCGGATGCCGCCGGGCGCGCGCCCTTCGACGATGCCCTGCCGAGCCAGCCGGTGGCCGGCGCCCCGGGGTGGCTCGGCTCGGTGTTCACCTTTCACGCACGGCCGGCCGAGGCGGGGAGACGGCACTACGGGGTGCACGGCAACTCGTTCGTCAAGGTCATCGAGTTCACCCCCGAGGTCCGCGCGCGCTCGATCTTCGTGTTCGGCCAGAGCGGCGACCCTGCGTCGCCCCACTACTTCGACCAGGCGGCGCTGTACTCGGCGAAGCAGTTCAAGCCGGCCTGGTTCTCCCGGGACGAGGTGACGGCCCGGGCCGCGAAGACCTACACGCTGCCGCTCTCCGCCGTCCCCGGAGAACGGTAGCCGCTGCCTGGGCCTCGGCTTCCGGCTACTCCCCGGCGAGCAGGCGGGAGAAGTAGGGCAGGGCCTCGGTGTAGAGGCGGCCGCCACGGCCCCAGAGGCGGTTGCGGTGGTCGCCGTTGTACATCTCGAACGTGTGCTCCACGCCCCGCTCGGTGAGGCGGGCCGAGAGGGCGCGCGCCGTCGGGGGGATGTGCGAGAACTCGTCCTCGAAAGCCGAGTCGAACCGCAGGCCGCGCAGCGGGATGCCCCGCGCCAGGTAGCCGTCGATCATGCTGGCGGGGAAGTTGGCCTCCCAGCGGGCGTGCGCATCGGGATCGGGGACGACGCGCCCGTCCTCCAGCCTGAACGGATAGTCGGCGAAGAACGGGGGCTTCTGCGGATTCGGAGAAAAGGCCTGGCTGACGCCGATGATCGCGGCGACGTAGAAGTCCGTCTCGAAGTGCGCAGACGGATCCTCGGCGGTGAGCAGGGTGGCGAAGGCCGGGTTCTCGGCGGAGACGTCGCCCGCCCAGCCGAGCAGGCTCGGGTTCAGGCCGTAGACGACGCTGA
>JAWWAN010000083.1:0-10001 GCA_033721675.1 Rhodothermales bacterium
AGGGCCGCACGTCCGCCCGGTCGATCTGCCAGCGATGCGCGCGGGCGGCGAAGACGCCGGCGGCCTCGAAGCGGATCGCAGTGTCGCGCATCCGGAGGTCGTCCACGCCGTCGCCGTAGGCGAGGCGCGGCGGGTCGGGAAGCGGCGCCAGGGGGTCGCGGAAGACGACGTCGTCGATCCACAGCTCCTGCCCCCCGATGCCGACGTCGCTGATGGCGTTCGCCTCGGCGTCGAGCCGCAGCGTGCCCTGCGGGCCGCCGTCGGGATCCCCGAGGACCGTAACGCGGACGCCGCCGACGATCTGGCCGTTGAGGGCGTCGAAGTTGCCGGTGTTGCGCAGCTCGCCGTTGACGCGCAGGTTGACGTTGCCGCCGAACTCGCCGAAGCGGAAGACCATGCTGTTGTAGGCTACCGGAGGGGCGAAGCCGAGCGTGATGTTGTTCACCTGCAGGTCCTGCCCGGTGCCGCCGGCCTGCCCGTCCGTCTCGACGCGGGCGAATCCGTTCTCGGTGAAGGTGCCGTTGGACCACTGGAAGGGCTGGCCGGTGACGGTGACGCCTTCCTCGGTGAAGGTCTCCCCCACCCGGAACTCCTGCCCGGCGTCCAGCTCCTCGAAGTCGAGCGTGAGAACGGGCGCCCCGCCCTCGCCGTCGTCGTCCCCGTCGCGCGGCTGGAGGTCCGGCAACGCGTTGCCCCAGAGGCTCAGGATGCCGACCTCGGCCGCCAGGCGGCATTCTTCCACCGTGATGCCCGTGGCGTGGCCGAGGCGGATGGCGCTGGCGACCGTCGTCTCGCCGTCGGAGGCGGTCAGGTTGAGCAGGAGGAGACGCCGCAGGGCGATCTGGCGGCTCGGCTCCATCTCGGGCGAATGCCGGATGCTGACGAGCGCCGGGACGGCCGCCGCGGCGGCGAAGAAGTCCTGCACGGCGATGCGCCGCCCGTGCTCGACGACGAGGCCGCCGAAGCCGTTCGGGCCGGTCCCCTCGAAGCGTACGACGGTGGCGGCGCCCTCGCCGTGGAGCGTCACGTCGGTGGCGTTGCGGATGACGAGGGGGCCTCGGACGACGTGCACGCCCTCGCAGAGCGCCACGCATCCGCCGCCCGCCGCCACGACGGTGTCGATGGCCTGCTGGATGCTCTCGCCGGGCTCGACGCTCACGCAGCAGCACCCCTCGCCCACCTCGGTCAACGGCGGGAAGGTCGGGCGGCAGTCGCGCGCCTCGGCCCAGACACCGCCGGTGCGGCGGACGAGCGCGAGCGTGCAGTAGTGGTGCGCGATGCCGAAGGGCGGCAGCGGCACGGCGGCCGGCGGCGTGCCTTCCTGCGGCCACTGCACCGTCCCCTCGCGCGTCCGCGCCGGGATCACCCAGTAGTCGCCCGTGTGGTAGGTGCCGGCGGCGGGAAACTCGATCAGGACGCCGTCCTCCAGCTCGAACGGGCCTGCCGGCAGCGGCAGCGCGCCGTCGATGAGCGCGAGGGCGTCGGTCTCCTGGTGGTCCCACCGCCGCATCTTGAGATGCCCCTCGGCGGCGTGCGCCGAGACGTCGCGATCCAGCTCCACTTCGAGGTCGGCCTTGTCGATGCCGTCCGGGACGATCTGGCCGAGGGTGCCGGGACGGCCGTAGAGCTCGGTCTCGTCGCCCAGAATCTCGACCCAGTCGCCGACCTTGACGGTCAGCACCTCGTCGTGCCCGAGCCGCTTGAGCGTGACCGTGTCCCCATCGATGCCGTTCTCGTCGGCGACGGGGAGGACGACGGAGCCGTTGTCGCGGGACCATTTGAACGTGACGGGCCGGGCGCCGGGGGTGCCGTCCTCGGCGCGCCCGTCGTCGTGGATCTCGACGCGGTAGAGGCGATTTTCGAGGCCGGTATAGCCGGCGCCCTCGGGCACGGCGCAGGGGTTCGTGGGCGCCCCGGCGCTCGCGGCGCCGGCGGCGAGGGTGCCCGTCGAGGGGTCGGCCGGGTAGGGCTCGCACTCGTGCAGGTCCAGCGGCCCGTCGTCGCCGATCCGCAGGAGGCGCACCTGGCAGACGGTGCGCGTCCGGGTGGTGGTGTCCGGCCCGCCGAGTGCCACCTCGCGGATGTCGGGATCTTCGAGGTAGGTGATGTGGCGGTCCCAGACGTCCACGTAGGCGAGGTAGACGCCGTCGTCGTCGGGCGGCGCATAGCCGGGGAGGTCGGCCTGCTCGGTGATCGCCCCGTCCGCATCGCGCTCGCAGAGGATGCCGTCCACGTAGAGCCGCCCGGCGGAGATCGTGAGGTCGCCGCCGCCGGGAGCCGGCTCCACCTTGAAGCCGTCGTCGTGGAGGGGCACCCCGCACCGCCCGATGACGTCCGTGGCCTCGATGCGGTCGCGCCGGGTGAAGATCTCGACGGCCTCGTTCCAGTCGGCGTCCAGATCGACGCGCCCCTGCTGCTTCAGCACGCGGGTGTAGTGCTTGCGGGGGTCGTAAGTGAATCGGGTAAAGTCGCCTTTCATGCGGAGTGCCTCCGAGCGATCAGTTGGCTAATTCTGCTCTGTTTCGGGGTGAAAGAGAACGGCGTATGCAGGTGGGGTGGGAGTATGAAGGGCGGATGGTATGGAGGGCGGATGCGCATCCTGTCCGCCTTCGGCATTCTGTGTGCTGATCGCTCTCCTCTCGGTTCTCCCTCTTCGATCTTCTATCCTCCATGGCATGCCCTTCATACCGTACCTCCCTGTCTTCCAAGTCACGTCACATAGATGATCCCCGCCTCCAGCCCGTAGGGCATGTACTCGTCGAGGCGGACGCGCAGGTTGGCTTCGCGCTGCGGTTGCTTGAGCGGCTCGAAGACGCCCATCTCGGATCCGTCCTCGGCGCCGGTGCGGACCTCCTCGGCCGTGTTGCGGCTGAGCTGGGCGTAGGCCGGCTGGCCGTAGCGGGCCTCGTTGAAGTCGGGCCGCATCCGCGAGCGGATCTGCGCGGCCTCAACGGGCGGGACGGGGGCCGGCGCGAGCTGCTTGCGGCGCACCTCCAGCGCGAGGTCCGGCTGGCACCGGAAGCGGCGCGGCGTGACCGAGACGAGGTCATCCACGTAGCTGAAGCGCACGCACCCGGCCTGCCGCCGCTGCGCCCGGACGGCCTGCGTGAACAGCACCTCGGAGGCGAGCGTGAGCTGCCGTGCGTAGACCGTCCCGAAGACGGTCACGCGCTCGAAGGTCGTCGGCGGGCCAGGGTCGTCGGCGGCATCGTCCGCCGCCAGCGCGGTGCGCGGCGCGGCGGGGTCGGCCTCGTCCTCGGGCCGGTCCAGGATGCTGTCGCGGAGGGTCAGCCCCCCCATGGCGGCCGGCATCCGGAGGGCGCCGGTGATGCTGGATTCGATGCTCACGTCGAGCGCGCCGTTGTCCGTGTCTACGTCGAGGCTGGGCGCGGCCGGCTGGAGCGGCCGGCGGTCTTCGCCGAGGGCGCGGCCCGGGACGAGCGTACAGTGCCGGATCTCCAGCCGCCCCAGGCTGTCGGCGTCGATGCGGAGACTTCCCTCGATGAGCAGGCCGCCGAGCGTCAGGATCGCCTCGTCGCCCGCGCCGCCGGTGCAGGTGAGCACGGAGAGCGCCCCGCCGCCGTCGCGCAGGCGGAGCGTCGGGCGGTTGCGGTTGTCGGCCTGGATCACGAGGTGCTGGCCCGCCTCCAGGCTCAGGGTGAGGTCTTCGTCGTAGGTCGCGTTGTCCGCCACGGTGAGGACGGCGCGGGGCTGGGCGGTCGGGTCCCAGTCGGCAATCGCGTCGGCGATCGTCGTGCGCCAGAGGAGGGGGTCGACGCCGTCGGGCTGGATCTTGGCGACGGTGATGGCGAAGTCGTCGTCCGAGGTTGCGGTCTCGATGGTGGTGCGGCGGTCGTAGGGGCCGCCGCCGAGGTCGGCGCTGAAGCCGTAGTGGTAATCCACCGTCACGCCGTTGGCGGGCGTCTCGCCGGGGGCGAAGGCGATCCGCCCGAGGCGCACGTCCACGGCCACGACGCCGGGCGGCGGCGGGCTCCACGCGCTCAGGTCCTTGCACAGGACGTCCTCCACGGGCACGAGCACGCGGTCTTCGGGCGCCACGTCCGGCCCGCCCCGGTAGACGGCCAGGCTGTGGTCGGCGCCGTCGCCGTAGTAGGCCGCCGGGTCCTGGAAGAAGGCGAGGGGCCGGATGGGCGCGGCGACGTTGCGCTCGGTCGCGTGCGCGGCGTCGGCGGGTTTGCGGAGGGGGTTCGTGAAGAGGGGCGCGGGCTGCCCGCGGGGGCTGAAGTGGAAGCCGTCCGCATAGTCCTGGGACGGCGCGGGCTGGGCACCGGAGATCGGATAGCTCTGGAGGCGCCAGAGGAAGAAGCCGAGGTTGCGGATGTTGTGCCAGCCCTCGTGCTGCACCGGCCGCCGCACATCCACCGTATGCGTGCAGACGTCGAACGGCCCATTCACCCGGTCCACCACGTCGAGGCTGCGGAGGTTGACCGTCCCGACGCGGTCCACGGCGGGCGGGTTGAGCCGCTCGGGGCGGTGCGGGTAGGGGTTCGGCGTGGTCTCGTAGCGGAGGTGGTTCAGGTGCTGCGTCCACCCGAGGAGTTCGAAGAAAGCGACGGCGTGGGCGCCCCAGCCCGTGACGTCGCGGGCGAGGTCTTCGAGCATCGCCAGGGTGCCCTTGCGCCGCCGGTAGCCGAGCGTGTTGGCGACGAAGGCGCGCTGGCTATAGATGCCGCTGCTCTCCACCGTGTGCAGCATCCGCACGCCGAGCAGGTCGCCGAGGTAGGGCACCACCCACTCGGCGCTGGTCTCGATGAAGAGGTCGTCGTAGAGGCCGGCGGTGTCGCGTTCGAGGCGCTCGAACTCTTCTTCGAGGATGCCGAGGAGCGCGCGCAGCGGCTCGCCTTCCTCGGCGTCGCGGATCCGGTAGACAGCCGGCAGCAGGGTGTAGAGGCGGTCGGTCATGCGGTCATCTGCGTCAGGTCGATGCCGAACTCGTGGATCAGCAGCAGCTCGGCGGGAAGGATGGTGCCGGTGGCCTTGTCGAAGCGGGCCGGCTGGGCCTCCAGCACGGTATTGAAGAGGCTGCCGGCAGGCGCCGCGTCCGGCGCGGTCTTGTAGAGCTCGTCGAGATCGACGGCCAGCACGCCGTCCACGCCGTGCATCACGTGCAGCACCTCGGCGGCCGTGGCGGGCTGCCCGAAGCCACGCGCCTCGAACGTGAAGGCGTCCTTGAGCGCCGTCTCCAGCGCGGCCTTCACGTCGTCCCACACATACGCGCCGTCGACGAGCACCTTCGCGGTGACGAAGAAAAGAAACGGCTGGTAGGTGTCCAGCGCGAGCGGGCGGAGGGGGTCGCGGGCGGCCTCGATGGATTCGAGCAGGCGGCTGTAGAGCGGCTCCACGACGGCGTCCCCGTCGGCGTCGGCCACGGTGACGTGGACTACCTCGCCCGTGCCGTTCCAGACGGCATCCGCGCGGGCCTTGCCGATGCCGGGGTACGCGCGGGCGTAGTCCTCGTAATCCTGGAGGGAAACGACGCGGTCGAGCGTGAGGACGGTCAGCGGCGCGTTGTCGCGGGCGTCGTCGAGGACCTCGGGGTCGTCGGCGCCGGCGGCGGCGAGCGGGTTCGTCACCGAGCGGATGCCGAAGGGGCGCGTCTTGAGGAGGGTGAGCGTACCGGCCCCCACCTCGCCGTCGCTGCCGATGCCGCTGCGGTAGGTGGCCGTGATGTTCTCGGCGCCGGTGGGCAGGCGCGCGCCGCTCTTGCCATCGCCGAAGAGGACCGTCGCGTTCGCGTCGTCGTCGATGCGGACGAGGTAGGCGCGGGCGTTGGCGTCGGCGCCGTAGAGCGTCTCGGCCTGCTCCCAGGCCACGCCGTCCACGCGCACGGTCAGCTCGCTCTCGCTGCCGCCGACGGTCGAGCGGTGCGTCAGGGGCGGCTTCTTGAGCACGAACCGCTGGTGCTTCGCCGCGCCGTCGCCGCTGCCGAGCACCTCGCCCGCGACGGTCTCGCCGTGGCTGGCGAGGACGACGTTGGCGTTGATCGTGACCGTCTTCCGCACGTAGCTGCGCTGGAGGCCCTCCTCCAGCGTGAGCGTGGTGTAGCCGGCGCTGTGGGTGATGGCCTTGAGCGTCAGCAGCTCGCTGCGCTTGGCCCCGGCGGCGCCGACCTCCTCGCCGGTGAGCGCCACGGTCTGCCCGTCCACCAGCCCGAGCACCATCGTGCCCAGCCGGATCTCCTTCGTCCCCGCCGTGAGATCCTCCGTGAGCGGCAGCGGCGCCAGCGGGAGGGCCTCGCTTTCGGCGTGGACCGTCGTCTCGCGCACCTTCGTGCGGAACGCGTCGAGCTCGGCGTCCGGGTCGTCCAGCGTGATGCGCGTCGTCTTGCCGGAGAGCCCGTACTCGGCGCGGGCGGCCTCGACGACGTTCGTGATCGTGAGGGGCACGGCCTCGCCGGGCCGGGTGAAGAGCGCCCAGCTGCCTTCCAGCACCTTCTTGTACACCCGGTCCAGATCCACCGTGTCGTCGGAGCGCGTCGGGAACGTGCGGCGCTCGATCATCACCGTGGCGGCCTCGATGCGGTCGATCGCCTCATAGACGGCGCTGCGCGCCTGCTCCCCACCGATGCGGGGCGCCTGCGCCAGCTCGGCGAACCCCTCGATGGCCTCCAGGGTGGCGCCGGTGGCGGGCGCGGCCTGGATGGCGGCGGCCACCTGCTGCGCCCCGGCGAGCGGCCCGGCGATCTGCTGGGCGAGGCCGGAGTCGAGCGTCTGCTGCACGGCCGACGGCACCGGCCCCTCGTAGGCCTGCAGCACGAAGACCGCCGCCTCGGCGAAGCGCTGTGCCACGTCCGCCACGCTCTCCGGCGTGGCAGCGGGGTCGGCGAGGGCCGCCCGGACGGCCGCGCTCACGACCGCCGAGACCGCGGCTGTTCCCGCCGCCTCGGCCGCCTGCCCGACGGCCCGGACCGTGGCCTGGGTGTGGGCGCTCGCGCTCGCCCGGATGGCCTCCAGCGTCGGCACGGCCGTCGTGACGATCCTCTCTGTGATGTCTTCGGCGAGCGTGCCCACCCCCGTCACGGTGGTCTGCGCGAACGTAGCCATCTTGGTCGCGATGGCGCCGAGTTTCTCATCTACCGACGTGCTGTCTCGCACCTTGCCCGCCAGGTCGGTGAAGACCTCCTGCAGGTACGATTCCGCCTCGGCCTCCTCGCCGTCGTCATCGCCCGGCATGAGGCTTTTGATCTCGGAGACGACGGTTTCGAGGTTCAGCGCGTCGGCGGGGGGCGTCTCGATGAGGCTCACGATGAGGTCGCGCGCCTCGCCGATGGCTTCCTGGACCTCCGGCCCCGTCGCCGTCTCGGGGTTCCAGAAGAGGTTGATCGCGTCAGTGGCCAGCTCCGAGACGGCGCCCGACGTGCCGGACACGATCTCCCGCACGGCGGTGGCGGCCCGTTCCGTCGCCTCGACGGCGCTCTGGGCCACGAGCGCGGCGCTCGAAGCCGCCGCTGCGCCCGCGCTCGAAGCCGCGCCGAACGCCGTGGCCGTCACGCTCCCGAGCGCGCCCTGCACGGCGTCGTGCACCTGCTGCGCCGTCACCGCCTGCACGATGGGCACCTGGCTGGCGGCCTCCACGAAGAACCCGGTAGGGGAAAAGATCACGAAGTCGGGCCACTCGGCCTTGTCGGCCGCCGTGAGGTTTTTGGGATCGGCGAGGCCCAGGTAGTCCGCCTTCGCCTCGTCCGAGAGCGCCTTCCAGTCCATCGCGTTGTGCCCGAAGACGGCGGCGCGCTGGTTGAACACGACGAACTGGTCGGCACCGCCCTCGAACGTCTCCTTTCGGAGGCTGTCCACGTAGTCGAGCACGGCCTCGTCGTCCCACTCGTGCATCGTCAGGAAGGCCTGCACGTCCTTCTCCTGCCACGTTTTCTGCACGATCTCGGTCTGGACGTTCGCGCGGCTGAGCGGGAGCGGGTCCTGGTCCGGGTCGAGCACGCCGGCGGGGTGCGTCGGCAGCGCCGCCGAGGGCGCCCCGGTGCCGGCGGTGAAGTCGATGCGCGTGTGCCCGAGGTCGGTGTCTGGGGTCACGGACTGGATCTGCCGCACGTGCGGCGTGCCGCCCACGACGAGGAGGAGCCGGTCGCCGGGTTCGAGGCCCGTCGCGGTGCCGGCGAGGAAGACGTGGCCGAGCGTGCTGGCCAGCGGGTGCGGATGCGTGAGGCGGGGGCGCAGGGCGTTGCGGCGGCGGTGCGCCGTCAGGGCCGCGTCCGTCTCGAACGTCTGCGGGCGCTCGTCGCCGCCCGCGGGGATGCTCAGGATCTGCGTGCCGGCGGGCACCTCGGCCTCGGCCGGCGCGCCCTCGGCGTCGTCCACGACGAAGGCCACGAACGTCTCGGCGGCCACGCCGGGGTCCAGCTCGTAGCCAATCGCGCGGGCGAGTTCGAGGATGGACCTCCGCTCGGTGGCCGTCCGCAGATAGCTCTCGTTGGCGATGCGCTCCTGGTAGAACGTGACGACGTCGGCGGCGACGGCCCAGGCATCCATGAGGGCAATCGCGGGGTCGTCCGGTTCGCGCGTGCCGAGCGCGCCCAGCGGCCGCTCGGCCACGACCAGATCGGCGGGGTTGGGCTCCGTGGGGTGCGCCTTGGCGATGTGGTCGAGGATGGCGTCGAGGCGGTCCGGCCCGGCGAAGCGTTCCGTGCATTCGGCGCAGGTGAGCACTTCCCACGCATGGATGCGCGCGGTCATCCGGGCCAGGAAGTCCGGGTGCGTGCCGATCCGGTAGTCGATCTCCGGCAGGCCCGGCGCATTGAAGTGCCCGGCCTCCTCGACGCCGTCGTCGCAGCAGCCGCACGTGTCGAGCTTCGCAGGATCTATCGGGCTAGCCATGTGCAGGAAAACCGTTGATTGGAGGGTGAGGATTGGAGAGCGATGCGTGTGAAAGGATCGGCCCCTCGGCCGAGGCCATCCCTTCTGCCTTCATCATTCTGCAATCGGCATTCATCATTCTATAGTCCGCCCTCCATGTGGAATTCGATTTTTCCGTGCTCGGGGGCGTTCGGGTCGTTGTCCAGCCGGGCGATCTCCAGGCGGCCGATGTCGATGAAGCCGTCCGTGATCTCGCCGCGCTCGGCCTCGCCCCACCGCTGGAAGCGCCCCGGCGGGTCGGCGGCGGGGTCGACCTCGACCCACCGGACGCCCGGCACGTCCATCGCCGTGGCGATGAGGTCGCTGAGGTAGACCCGCTGGCCGAACGTGAAGCGGTCCGGGTGGAAGTAGCCGCGCCGCCCGTCCGGCAGGTCCACGCTGCTGAAAACGTCGAGCAGGGCGCGCTTGACGTTGCTCCGCAGATAGCCTTTCTCGACGCAGACCGTCAGGGCGACGTCGAGCGAGACGAAGCGCGGCGGCTCGATCTCGACGTCGTGGCCGGCGAGCTTGAAGCGGTCGATCCAGGCGCGCAGCACGGCCTCGAAGGGGGCGTCTACGGGGCGGCCGCCCACGCGGTCTACGGTGATGAACATGGTGTGCCAGCTGCCCGTCCACAGCCGGCGGGCGACGGCCTTGCTCACCTCCGGGTGGCGGGCGGCCACCTCGGCGTAGTCCGCCTCGGTCACGGCGCGTTCCTGGCGGCGGAAGGCCTGCGGCGCGTAGAGCCGCACCTCGTCCAGCGACTCGGGCGCCACGGCACCTACCGCCGGAAGCGGGTTGCGGATGCCGGGGCGGTCGGGGTCGCTCACGTCGATGCCCAGCCCGGGCGTAGCGAGCAGGTGGAAGAGGGCGCCGGCCCCCACGTTGCCCACCGGCCCGCTGCCGACGCGGTACGTGGCCTCGATGGCGACGCCCTCCTCGGGCCGCCGCGCGTAGATGTCGTCGCCGAAGCGCAGGCGCGTGCGGCCGTCCGTCTCGACCTCCGCCACAAAGTCGGGGTCGAAGCGGTCGCTGGCGAGCAGGTCGCGTTCGGGGCGCCACGTCTCGCCATCGGCGTCGCGCAGCTCGATGGCGGGGAGCGCGGCGCGGGGGTCCTGCACGCGCGCCGCGGCG
>JAWWAN010000084.1:0-9996 GCA_033721675.1 Rhodothermales bacterium
GAGGTGCTGTTCGCGCTCGTCGTCTTCACCATCGCCAACATCGCCTTCGAGATGGCGATGGTCTTTTATAACGCCTACCTGCCGGACCTCGCCACGCAGGACCAGATCGGGCGGATCTCCGGCTACGGGTGGGCCCTCGGCTACGTGGGCGGCCTGCTGTGCATGGTCGTGGGCCTCTTCGCCTTCGTCCAGACCGACGCCCCGCTGTTCGGGTTCTCGACGGACGACGGCGAGAACGTGCGGGCGACGAACCTGCTCGTGGCGGCCTGGTTCGCTGTCTTCGGGCTCCCGATGTTTCTGTGGGTGAAGGACCGCCCGGCGCCGAAGCGCCCACGGAGCGGCAGCGTCATCCGGCAGGCCAACCGGCAGTTCGTCGACACCTTCAACGAACTGCGCAGCCGCTACCGCCAGATCTTCCGGCTGCTCGTGGCGCGCCTCATCTACAACGACGGCCTCATCACGATCTTCGCCTTCGGCGGGATCTACGCGCAGGGGACGTTCGGATTCACCATCGAAGAGATCTTCGTCTTCGGGATCGTGCTCAACGTGGCGGCGGGCCTGGGCGCCTTCGCCTTTGGCTTCCTCGACGACCGTCTGGGTGGCAAGACCACGATCCTGATCTCGCTCGTGGGCCTCTTCTTCGCTGCCCTGCTGGCCGTGCTGACCCCGAGCCGCCTGGGCTTCTGGATCGCCGCCATCATCGTCGGGCTGCTCGCCGGCCCCAACCAGTCGGCCAGCCGCTCGCTGATGGGGCGGTTCGTGCCGGCCGCCAAAGAGAACGAGTTCTACGGCTTCTTCGCGTTCTCGGGCAAGGCGACGGCCTTCCTCGGCCCGTTCCTGCTGGGCCGCTTCACCGCCCTCTTCGAGAGCCAGCGTGCCGGCGTCGCCACCGTACTCCTCTTCTTCCTCCTCGGCGGCCTGCTCCTGCTCGCCGTAAATGAGAAGGAAGGGATCCGCCTCGCCCAGGAACCCGTGGACCTCCCCCCCGACACGGCCTGACTGCCCCCCGCGCCGGAAACCGCGACGGGTGCAGCAGGGAGTCCACGGCGAGAAACCGGGCCGTACCCTCTCGCTTTCCACCCGGAAAGCACCCCACGCACCCTCCCCCTTCCCGCTTCCCTCTTCCCACTTTCCGAGTCCGATGCCTGACGCGATCCCGCTCGCCGCCATCGCCGACGCGCTCGAAGCCTGGGCCCCGCCGGGCTCGGCGCAATCCTACGACAACGTGGGCCTGCAGGTGGGCGACGCGCACCGGCCCGTGCGCCGCGCCGTCCTCGCGCTGGACCTGACGCCGGCCGTCGTGGAGGAGGCGCGCGAGGCCGGGGCCGACCTCATCATCACGCACCACCCACTCCTCTTCCGCCCGCTCAAGCGGCTCAACGCCGACGGCTTCGTCCCGTCGCTGGCGCTGCGGCTGGCCGAGGCCGGGATCGCGCTCTACAGCATCCACACGAACCTGGATGCCGCGCCGGGCGGCGTCTCGTTCGCGCTCGCCGAGCACCTGGGCCTGCGCGACGTGCGCTTCCTCGATCCGTTCGAGGACAGCCTCTACAAGCTCGCCACGTTCGTCCCGGCCGATGCGTTCGAGGCGGTGCGGGAGGCCCTCGCCGAGGCCGGCGCCGGGCGCATCGGCGCGTACGAGGCGTGCGCCTTCGCCACCCCCGGCGAGGGCTTCTTCCGCCCCACCAGGCACGCGAGCCCCGCCATCGGCGAGGCGGGCGGGCCGCTGGAACGCGTGGAGGAGATGCGCCTGGAGGTGGAAGTCGCACGCTGGGACCTCGGCCGCGTGGTGGGCGCCCTGAAGACGGCCCATCCTTACGAGGAGGTGGCCTACGATGTCTACCCCGTCGCGCAGACGTACTCGCAGGCGGGGCTGGGCGCGGTGGGCACGCTGCCCGAGCCCGAACCGCTCGCCGCCTTCCTGGGGCGCGTGGCCGAGCGCCTGGAGGCCGGAAGCCTGCGCTACGCCGGCGACCCGGACGCGCGCGTCGAGACCGTGGCGGTCTGCGGCGGCGCCGGCAGCAGCTTCACCGGCCGCGCCCTTCGCGCCGGCGCCGACGCCTACGTCACCGCCGACGTCACCTACCACACCTTCTTCGACGTCCTCGGCACCGACGGCCACCCGCGCATGGCCCTCATCGACGCCGGCCACTACGAGACGGAGGCGCTCACCGAAGCGCTCCTCCGCGACTGGCTCGCTGCCCGCTTCCCCACGGTGGACTGGCGCCGCACCCGCCACCGCACCAGCCCGATGCGGACCTTCGTGCCTGCCTGAGGCTCGGGGAGGACGGCTCCTGCCATCCCTTCGCGCGGCGGGCATCCCACGTCCAATTTTCAAAAACTTCCAGGGGCGTGGGGCGTTTGCAAAGACTTGGATACCCCGCAGCGACGACCGGAACCCTCAACGAGCGAGAGACCCCTATGGCGACGGCCCAGGACACCAATATTCGGGAGCAGCTCCGCGCCCTCATCCGCCTCCAGCACATCGACAACCGCATCGACCAGATCCACAAGCTCCGGGGCGACCTCCCCGAGGAGATCCGGGATCTGGAGGACGAGAAGGCCGGCCTCACGACCCGCATCGAGAACATCAAGCAGGAGCGGGAAGAGATCGCGGATGCCCGTCTCAAGTCGGAGCGCGACATCAAGGAAGCCGAACTGCTGATCAAGAAGTACGAGGAGCAGCAGCTGCAGGTGCGCAACAACCGCGAGTACGACGCCCTCACCAAAGAGATCGAGGCGCAGAAGCAGCGCATCGCCGACGCCGAGCGGCAGATCGAGGAGACCGAGGGGTCCGCCGAGGTGCAGGAGGCGATGGTCGGCGAGGCCGAGCAGCGCCTCGAAGAGCTGGAGTCGCTCCTGGAGAGCAAGCGCACGGACCTGAGCGCCGTGCTCGAAGAGACCAAGCAGGAAGAGGCCGAGCTGGAGGGCTACCGCTCCGAGGCCGAGGAGAAGGTGGACGACCGCTACCTGCGCGCCTACAAGCGCCTCCGCAACCGCCTCCGCGACGGGCGCGCCGTGGTGCAGCTCGAGCGCGGCGCCGCCAGCGGCTTCGCCGTGCCGCCGCAGCGCCAGGTCGAGATCCGCCAGCGCAACCGGATCGTGGCCTGCGAGCACACGGGCCGCATCATCGTAGACAAGGAGCTCTACGAGGAGACGGTCAACGACCTCAGCCTGTAACGGCACACCACAGTACCGGCCGGATCACCGCCTCGCCTTCGGGCGGGGAGGAAAGTCCGAACACCACAGGGCACCGCGCCCCGGTAACACCGGGGGCGCCGGCAGGGCAACCCGCCGGCGACGGCACGTGCAACAGAAAGCAGACCAGCCGATGGCCCCGATGCGTCGGGGCACAGGTGATGGGTGAAATGGTGGGGTAAGAGCCCACCGGCGCCCCGGGCGACCGGGGCGGCCAGGCAAACCCCGCGGGGTGCAAGGTCGAACAGCGCCGCATCGGCCCTTCGGGGCCGTCTCCGGTGGCCCGCCGGATCGACGGCGCGGGTAGACCGCGCGAGGTCCCGAGCAATCGGGATCCCAGATAGATGGTGATCTCCCCGGCGGCGGGCGCGCGGCGCGCTCGGCCGGGCAGACAGAATTCGGCTTACAGGCCGGCACACGCCGCCGCTTTGCCTCCGAGGCCGCCGTGCCCTCCCCGGCGCGGCGGCCTCGCGGCGTCTGGGCCGCACCGCGCGCCGAAACCTCCCCTCCCACCCTTCGTTTGCTCTCCAGCACGAATCGGAGGGGGCGAGGCAGCCGTATGCGGACGTTCGGGTGGATCATTCTGGGGCTCCTGGGCTGGCTGGCGACGGCCCCGCCCGCCCACGCGCAGGACCCCGCCCAGGCGATCAACCAGAAGAAGGCCGAGCAGCTCTTCGTCCGGGGTATGACCCGGGCCTTCCTGGATGACTTCGAGGGGGCGCGCGACCTCTACGAGGAGGCCCTCGCCCTGGCGCCCAGCAACGCGGCGATCCTCTCGGCGCTGGCGGCGGCGCACGACGGCCTCGGCGACGAGACGCAGGCGCTCTACTATGCCCGGCAGGCCCGCCAGCACGCGCCCGCCGTGCCAGACTACCACCGGTTGCTGGCCCAGATGGAGCTCCGCGCCGGCCACCCCGCGCAGGCCGCCGACGCCTACCAAACCCTCCTCGAACGCTTCCCCGACGACCTCGACGCGCTGCGCGAGCTGGCCTCCATCCAGGCCACGATGGATCGGCCCCGCGAGGCCCTCTCGACGTACCGCCAGCTGCTCGCACGCGCGGGGGACCGGCCCGACGTGTGGCGCCAGATGCTCGACCTCTACTTTCAGCTCGGCGATGAGGCCGGTACGCGCGAGGCGCTGGAGGCCCTCCTCCGCTACGACCCTTCGGACCCCGCCCCGTGGCGCCTCCTCGGCCAGCTTCACCTCCAGCGCGACCGTCTGGACGACGCGCTCGACGCCTTCGAGCGCGCACATGCCGTGGATCCGGGCGACTTCGAGACGATTCTGGCGCTCGCCGACCTCTACCGGCAGCAGGGCGACGGTACGCGTGCCGACGCGCTTCTGAGTGCCGCCGGCGCCGCGCCGGATGCCGACCCCGACGCCCTCGTCGCGCGCGCCCAGGCTCTGTTGGAACAGGATCCCCAGGGGGCCGCCCGGCTCCTCCAGTGCGCGCTCGAACAGCACACAGATCATGCAGCGGCGCTCCGCCTGCTCGGCGACCTCCGCTACCGCCAGGGCGACTATACTACCGCCGCCGCCCTGCTCGAACGCGCGCTCGAACAGGACCCGCGCGACCCGGAGCGCTGGTACCGCGCCGCCACGGCGTACAACGCGGCCGATCAACCGGAGGACGCCGCGCGCCTCGCCGACGACGGCCTGCTCCTCTTCCCCGGCCAGCTCCCGCTGCTCCGGGCCGCCGCCACCGCACTCGCCGCCGCCGGCCAGCCAGACGCCGCCCTGGCCCGCATCGAGGAGGCCGCCGCCATCCTCGACGAGGACCCTGCGGTGCCGCCGGCCGAGCGGGCCGCCGTCTTTGAGCTCGCGGGCGACCTCTATGCCGCGCAGGGAGACGCCGACGCCGCCAGGCGCTACTGGCGGCAGGCGCTCGACCTCGACCCGGCCAACGACACGCTGCTGGGCAAGCTGGAGCGGCAGGCGCACTGACCGGAGCACCCGGAGTGCGCTTATAGCGGACGCCCGGCAGCCGATACGTTGGCTGTGGCGCGGCGTTTGCTGGGAGCTCTCACGCGCGGGAGCGATCCCCTATCCGTCGCACGTCCACCTAGCCTGTCCCCCCATGTTCGCTCGCTCTCCATTCTGGATGGCCGCGCTCCTGCTCGGCCTCGCCGCCGCCGGGTGCTCCGGTGCGCGCCGCACGACCGACGTGCGCCCCGACCTGCCGGACGCCTTCCCGAACCACTCGCTCGTCCAGATTCGCGGCCACCTCGCCGCCGCCGCGGATACGCTCACCGGCTTCACCGCGAAGGCCAGCCTCGCCCTCCGCACGCCGGACCAGAGCGCCAGCGTCAGCGCTTCGATCAAGCATCGCCGCGCCGACTCGCTCTACATGAGCCTCAGCCCCGGGCTGGGCATCGAGGCCGCCCGCGCGCTCGTCACGCCAGACAGCTTCTACGTCTACGACCGGCTCAAGAAGCGCCTCACCTACGGCTCGCTCGACTATGCTGCCGCCTTCCTCCCTGCCCCTCTCGCCGGCGACGACGTCCTCCGCTCCCTCCTGGGCCTGACCGTGCCCGAGGCCGACGTGGACTGGCGCGTGGTGCCGGACAGCGGCTTCTACCACCTCACCGACCCGAGCGGGCTGCGGCGCTACGTCGTCGATCCGGCGCGGTGGCGCGTCGTGCGCTACGAAGCGCATACGCCGGACGGCCAGCTCTACGAAGCGCGCGAGTACGCCGAGTTCGACCGGGTGGAGGGGCTGATCCTGCCCCGCCGCGTCGTCTTCGAGCGCCCCCTGGACGACACCCGCGCCCGCATCTTCTACCGCGACCTCGACCTGAACCCGGAGACGCTCTCGTTCTCGTTCAGCGTCAGCGACGACGCCGAGCGCGTCCTCATCGACCGCCCCCCCGAGACCACGCATGACTAGCCTTCGACGCCTGCCGGCGGCCCTCCTGCCGGCTGTCCTGATCCTGCTCGCCCTCGCCGTGCCCGCCGCCGCGCAGGCCCCCGACGAGGTTTCTGACACGGAGCAGCGCCTGCGCGCCCTGCGTGAGCAGATCGCCGCCGACGAAGCCCTGCTCACCGAGACGGCCCGCGCCGAGGAAGCCACCCTCGAAACGCTCCAGCAGCTCGACCGCGAGCTGGCCCTCCGGACCGAGCTCTCCGGCGGCTACGAGCAGCGCCTCCGCGAGCTGGCCCACACCGGCGACTCCCTCCGCGCGGTCATGGAGCAGTTCTCCGAGGATCTGGGTGCGCTGCGCGGTGAGTACCGCCGCTACGCGGTCCACGGGTACAAGTACGGCCGCATGCACGACCTCGCCCTCATCCTCTCGGCCTCCTCCATCAACCAGATGCTCATCCGCGTCCGCTATCTGAACCGCTTCGCGGACCAGCGGAAGCGAAAGCTCGACGCCATCCGCTTGGCGACCGAGGAGCTGGAGGACCGCCGCGCGCGCATGGCCGAGATGCGGGTGCAGACCCAGCTGCTGTTGCAACAGGCCCGCGAGGAGCGGTTGAAGATGGAACGCCTCCAGCGAAGCCGCGAGACCGTCATCCGCGAGTTGCGCTCGCAGCGAACCTCCCTCGAAGAAAAACTCTCGCAGCAGCGGCAGGCCGCCAGCACGCTCGAAGGCCGCCTGCGCGACCTCGCCCGCGCTGCCGACGCCCGCCGCCGCGAGAGCGTCTCCCGGAACCCGAGCGCCGAGATCGACTACAGCGCGGCCTCCGGCTCGTTCCTGGAGCAGCGCGGGCGGCTGCCCTGGCCCGCCGAGGGCGCCGTCGTCGAGCCCTTCGGCGACCTCGTCAACCCCGTCCACGGTACCCGGACGCCCAACCCCGGCATCCTGATCGCCACCAAGGCCCAGGCCGAGGTGCGCGCCGTCTTCGGGGGGACGGTCCTGAGCGTGTCGGTGTTGCCCGAGTTCGGCACGTTCGTGGCCATCGCGCACGGCGCCTACCAGAGCGTCTACAGCAACTTCTCGATGGTCTACGTGAGCGAGGGCCAGACCGTCAAGCCGGGCCAGATCATCGGCCGCGCCGGCACCGAAGCCGAGCCCAAGCAGGCGGGCCTCTTCTTCGGCCTGTTCAAGGACGGCGTTCCGTTCGACCCCACCCCCTGGCTCCGCCGCCGGTAGGATTCTGAGGAGGTGGGATGGGGGACTGAAGCTCGTTCCTCGTCTTCCGATCACCACGCCCCATTTCTCCTTTCCCGGCTCGCCCCTATCTTGCGGGCATGGCGAAGCGACCGCTCATCACCGAGAAGCACGTACGCGAGGCCCTCGCAGCGGGGCGGGCGACGCTCGAAGCGCCGGCCGACGCCCTCATCACCGCCCTCGCAAGGGATACTGCCCGCGAGCACGGCCTCGCCTTCGTGGCTCCCGCCCCCGAAGCATCGGCCTCCGCCCCAGCCGCTGCGCCGCGCCCGCACGTCGTCGCGCTCGGGAGCGACCACGGCGGCTACGGCTACAAGCAACTGCTGAAGCCGTTCCTCGAAGAACTCGGCTGGCAGGTGCTCGACCTCGGCACGGACTCCGAGGCGAGCTGCGATTACCCGGACTTTGCCTTCGCCGTCGCCCGCGCCGTCGCCCTTGGCAGGGCCGGCTACGGCATCATGATCGACGGCGCCGGGATCGGCTCGGCGATGGTCGCGGGCAAGGTCGCCGGCATCCGCGCGGCGTGTTGCTACAACGAGTTCACCGCCTGGAACGCCCGCGCCCACAACGACGCCACGGTCCTGACGCTCGGCAGCCGCACGCTCGGCATCGAAGTCTGCAAGCGCATCGCCGAGGTCTTCCTCGCCACCTCGTTCGAGGGCGGGCGCCATGCCCGCCGCGTGCAGAAGATCATGGACGTCGAGGCGCGGTTCCTGCCCGGAGGCGACGCATAGGCGTGCTGATGCCGAGGCAGACGGCAGCATGCCACGGAGGGCACGGTCATCCTCCATGATTTCGTAGTATCTCCGCTCGACCGCACGCCACCCCCCTGAGCTGCTACGCAGCCGGCCCATGGCCTCTTCCCCATCCCCCCAGCTCGTCGGCATCGACGTCGGCGGGACGTTCACCGACTTCGTCTGGCTCGTGGACGGGCGGATCGAGGTACACAAGCAGGCGACGACCCCGGCCGACCAGAGCCGCGCCATCGGCGAGGGGCTCCGGGTGCTGGGCGTCGGGGCGCACGCGGGCGTCGTCCACGGCACGACGGTCGCCACGAATGCCTTGCTGGAGCGGCGCGGCGCGCGCACGGCCCTTCTCACCACGCGCGGCTTTGCCGACGTGCTGGCGCTTGGCCGCCAGCACCGGCCGGCGCTGTACGGGCTGGCCCAGCACCGCCCCCCTCCCCTCGTGCCTCGCACGGCCCGGCTGGAGGCCGACGAGCGGCTGGATGCCGAGGGCCGCGTGCTCCGCCCGCTCGACGAAGACGGCGTCCGCGCCCTCGCGGCCCATCTCGCCGAAGAAGACATCGAGAGCCTCGCCGTCGTCTTTCTCTTCTCCTTCCGGGATCCCTCCCACGAGCGCCGGGCGGCAGAGATCATCCGGGCGAGGCTGCCTGCGTTGCCGATCTCGCTCAGCAGCGAGATCCTGCCAGAGTACCGCGAGTACGAGCGCACCGCGACGACCGTCATCAACGCGTACGTCCAGCCGCTGGTGAGCCGCTACCTCGACCGCCTCGGGAGCGTGCTGGGGTCGCGCCCGGCCTCCGTGATGCAATCTAACGGCGGCGTCATCGGGCTGGCGCAGGCGTCGGCCCAGGCGGCGCGGCTCGTGCTGAGCGGCCCGGCGGGCGGCGTCGTCGGCGCGTTCGGGCTGGTACAGCAGGCCACGGGCGAGGCGACCCCGGCCGTGCTGACGTTCGACATGGGCGGCACCAGCACCGACGTCGCCCTCTGCCCCGGCCGCATCCCGCACACCGCCGAGGGCGAGGCCGCCGGGCTTCCGCTGCGGCTGCCCTCGACCGAGATCCACACGGTGGGTGCGGGCGGCGGCAGTCTGGCCCGGGTGGATGCCGGCGGCGTGCTGCGCGTGGGGCCGGAGAGCGCCGGCGCCGAGCCCGGCCCGGCCTGCTACGGGCGTGGCGGCACCGAGGCGACCGTCACCGACGCCAACGTGGTGCTGGGGCGCCTCGTGCCGGACCACTTCCTCGGGGGCAGCGAGGCCCTGCGGATCGACGCTGCCGCCGCCCGGGCGGCCCTGGCGCGGCTGGGCGGGCCGCTGGGGGCCTCGCCCGAGGCGGCCGCGCTCGGGGTGCTGCGCGTGGCGAACGCCACGATGGAGCGCGCGCTGCGGCGCGTCTCCGTAGAACGGGGGCACGACCCCCGTGGGCACGTCTTCGTGCCGTTCGGCGGCGCCGGCCCCCTGCACGCCTGCGACCTGGCCGCCGCGCTCGGCATCCGGCACCTCCTCGTACCGCCCCACCCCGGCGTGCTCAGCGCACTCGGCCTGTTGATGGCAGACGTCGTCTTCGACGCGGCGCACGCCCTGCTGCGGCCGGTGCGCGCCCTCCTCGACGATCCCGAGCCGCTCCAGGCACGTGCCCGCGCGCTGGCAGACCGGGTGCGCCGCGTGCTGGCCCGCGAGGGCGACGCCGCGCCCGTGCTGGAGGCCCTGCTCGCGGTCCGTTATGCCGGCCAGAGCTACGAGCTGGAGGTGCCGGTGGACCTCCCCCCGACGGCCCCCGCCCTGGCGCGCGCCCTCGCCGCCTTCCATGACGCCCACACGCAACGCTACGGCTACGCTGCGGCGGAGCGGCCCGCAGAAGTCGTCTCGGTACGGGTGCGCGGCCGCCTGCCCGGTGCGCAGCTCCGGGTGCCGGAGGCCCCTGCGGCAGGCCCCGGCGCCGCC
>JAWWAN010000085.1:0-9964 GCA_033721675.1 Rhodothermales bacterium
AGGCGAGGAGCCGCTCGCGTTCCCATTCCAGCCCGCCCGTTCGTATACTCGAGACCCGTGCGCCCCCAACGCCCCGGTCTTCCGATGGAGCCTCACATCGATCCGCGCCGGCACGTCACGCCGGAGGCTTTTCGTATCGACCCCGCCGTGCTGGGCCTGCCGCTGGCCACGCCGAAGCGGCGGGCGCTGGCGCTGCTGATCGACCTTGGGCTGGCGGCCGTCCTGGCGCAGCTCGGCGGCGTCCTCGTCGGCTTCGCCGTCGCCATCGTCTTCTTCCGGATCGCCACGCGCCGCGTAGACGGCAACCCGCTGCGCCGCGCCGCGCGCATCGGCTTCTCGGTCGCAGGCTCCGTGCTCATCTTCGCGACGGCTCTCATCCTCGTCGAGGTCGGCCGCGACCCGGACGACGGCGAGGCGCCCTTCTCCGGCCTGGGCGCGCAGTACTGGGCGCCCGGCGCGAGCATGGACTACGCCGAGTTCGCCGCCGCCACGGGCGACGTCGACGCGGACAGCGCCGAGGTGATGGAGGCCGTCGTGGAGCTGATGGAAGACCTGGATCTGCCGGGCGAGGTGCTGGCCGCGCTGGAGGCCGAGGCCGAGCCAGACACCCTCAGCGCAGAGGAACGGGCGGCCGCCGCCGCGCGCGTCCGCGCCTACGCCGATGCCTACGCCCGCGCGGATTCCGCCGCGCTCGACAGCCTGGGCGAGGCCGCCGCGACCGTCGTCGCCGCGCCCCGCATCCGGCGGCTGCGGCGGCAGATTCGCACGCAGGAGGCCCGCCTGGAGACGCTGGAGGAAGACAACGAGCGCCTCGCCGAAGAGGCCGCTCACCCCGGCCTGCTCCGCATCGCCAAGGCCCTCGCCGACGACGTCGGCATCACCGTCGGGTGGGTCGGCCTCTACTTCACGCTCTTCCTCGTCCTGTGGGACGGCCGCACGCCCGCCAAGCGCCTGCTCGGCCTGCGCGTGGTCCGCCTCGACGGGCAGCCGCTCACATTATGGGTGGCCTTCGAGCGCTTCGGCGGCTACGCGGCCGGCATCGCCACGGGCCTGCTCGGCTTCTTCCAGGTCTACTGGGACGACAACCGGCAGGCCATCCAGGACCGCATCGCGGGCACCGTCGTCGTGCGGGACGGATAAAGCGCGACGCTGGCCGGTCGAGGCCGGAGGGTCGGGGAGGATGGATCGCCGCGCGGCCCTCCAGCGTAACGCTTCCCCCTCCAACGTATCGCTCCCCGCCCTCATGCAGCTCGCCTTCAACGACTTCGGCAGCGGCGCGCCGCTCGTGATCCTGCACGGGCTCCTCGGCAGCAGCGGCAACTGGCACACGCTGGCCTCCAAGGTCTTCGCCGAGCACGTCCACGTTTTCACCGTGGACCTGCGCAACCACGGCCGCTCGTTCCACCACGACCGGTTCGACTACCCCGCGATGGTCGAGGACCTCGCCGCGTTCATGGATGCGCAGGGGCTGGAGGCCGCCCACGTGCTGGGCCACTCGATGGGCGGCAAGGCGGCGATGCACCTCGCCCTCGCCCACCCGCGCCGCGTCGAGAAGCTCGTCGTCGTAGACATCGCGCCGAAGGCGTACCCCCCGCGCCACCTGGAGCTGCTGGCCGCCCTCGAAGCGCTCGACCCCGCCGCCTACGGGGCGCGCCGCGAGATCGACGAGGCCCTGGCGGCCCGCGTGCCGGACCGCGCCGTGCGCCAGTTCCTCCTCAAGAACCTCGCCTACGATACGCAGGAGAAGACCTACGGATGGCAGATGAACCTGCCCGCCATCGTGCGCAACTACGACCGCATCAACACGCCCGTCGCTGAGGGGCCGACCTTCGAGGGCCCCACCCGCTTCATCCGGGGCGGCCGCTCAGACTACATCGCCGACGACGACCTTCCGGCCATCCGCCGCCTCTTCCCCGAGGCCGACCTCGTCACCATCGACGGCGCCGGCCACTGGGTCCACGCCGAGCAGCCCGAGGCGCTCGCCGAGGCCGTGCTGACGTTTCTCCGGTAGTGTTGCCGTGTTCCAAGGGGGGCGAACTGGAACACCGGAGCCCGGCAACACCGGAACACGGCGTTATACGCTGCGGAGGGCCGCGATGGGCTCGGTGCGGGCGGCGCGGCGGGCGGGGGCGAGGCCGGCCAGGACGCTCACCAGCACGGCGCCGCCCAGGATCGCGAGCCACAGCCCCGGCGGCTGGTAGAAGACCGCCACCTCCGGCACGCCCAGCCGGCCCAGGTAGACGTCCACGATGAACTGGATGACCGCCGTCAGGCCCCAGCCGGCCAGCAGCCCGAGGACGCCGCCCACCAGCCCGAGCGTGCCGCTCTCGACCAGGAAGAGCCGCTGGAGGTCGCCTTCGACGCCGCCGACGGCTTTCATCACGCCGATCTCGCGGCGGCGCTCCATCACGTTCATCATCATCGTGTTGGTGATGCCGAGCGTGGCTACCAGCAGGGCAATCGTGCCGATGATGCCGAGTGCCAGGTCCATGATGAAGAAGAGCCGCTCGACCTGCCCGAACTGCTCGCGGAAGCTGGTGACGTAGACGCCCTCGGCCTCGATGGCGGCGCGGACGGGCGCGTAGGCGTCCGGCGTGGCGAGCTGCACGCGGGCCGCCGGGTAGCCCTCGTCCGTGTAGGAGTCCCGCAGGATCAGGTCGATCGTCGAGAAGAAGGTGAGCTTGCGGAGCGTGCGGGCGCGTTCGAGGGGGAGGACGACGCGGAAAAAGCCGGAGATCGGCTGCCCGTCTTCCGGCAGCAGGCCCGCCACGCGCATCGGCTGGTCGTAGTGGTTCAGGGGGAGGGAGGTCAGGCCGAAGGCGATGGCCGGCCCCATCCGCTGAAGCGCGCCCAGGTCGAGCGCGACGGTTTCGAGCGTGACGGTGGCGCCGACGGCCCGCGTGGGGTCGTCGAAGCCCAGCCGCCGCGCCATCGAGGCGCCCAGGAGGAGGGCGGAGTCCGTGGCGGCACGGAAGAAGGTCCCTTCGGCAGGCCGGTACGACGGAATCGCGGCGAAGGCGGGCGGGACGGCCTCGGCCTGCGCCGCCACGGACCGCCCGTTGGCCTTGATCTCGACGGGGAAGACGACCTCCGGGTAGGCGGCCAGCACGCCGTCGAGGCGGGCGAGTGCGGTGAGGAGGCTGTCGGTGATGGGCACCGGCGGGCGGTTGTCCTCGTCGTCGAGGGGCAGGGTGCGCGCCGAGAGGTCGGTGAGGGCGCTGAACGGGCTCGGGCGGGAGGTCAGGCGGAGCGTGTTGTAGAGCTCGAGCCGCTCGAACTCGCTGCGAGCCGTCCGCTTGATGGCGGCGCCGTGGGCCAGCAGCGCCAGCAGCGCCGCCACGCCGATCATCACGCCGGCGAGCGTCAGCAGGCTCCGCGTGCGGTTGCGGCGCAGGTTGGCGAGCCCGAGGCGGAGCAGGTCGGCGAAGCGCATGAAGCGGGGAGGTTGGCAGGGAGAGCAAGTAGGTGAGCGCCGTCAGCTCGTGGCTTCGTGGCGCACCCGCCCGTCGTGCAGGGTGAGGATGCGCGAGGCGACGGCGTCCAGCTCGGCGAGGTTGTGCGTGACGGCGAGCACGGTGCGGCCCTGCTCGCGGTGCAGGCGGTCCAGCAGCGCGATGATCTGCGCGCCGGTGGCCGAATCCAGGTTGCCCGTCGGCTCGTCGGCCAGCAGCAGGGGCGGGTCGTGGACGAGGGCGCGGGCGATGGCGACGCGTTGCTGCTCGCCGCCGGAGAGCTCGACGGGCCGGTGTTCCAGGCGGTGCGTCATCTCGACGAGGTCGAGGCACGCGCGAGCGCGCTCGCGGCGCGCGGCGCGCGGCGCGCCGGCCAGCACGAGGGGCAGCTCCACGTTTTCGAGGGCCGTCATCGTGGGCACCAGGTGGAACTGCTGAAAGACGATGCCCACCATCTCGCGCCGGTAGCGCGCCTGTTCGTCCGGCCCGAGGCCGCCGAGGTGCCACGGGCCTACGGTGAGCGTCCCGGCCGACGGCTGTTCGAGCGCCGCCAGCAGGTGCAGCAGCGTGGATTTGCCCGACCCGCTCCGCCCGACGACGGCCACGAACGCACCCTCGGCGACGTCGAGGTCCAGCTGGTAGAGCGCGGCCACCTGCCCGTGGCCCATCGCGTAGAACTTCGAGACGCCGCGCAGGCGCACCAGGGGCGGGGAGGGGGCGGGTGGCAGCGGGCGGGCGGGCATCGGCACAGGCGGGTGGCGCGGTGGGACCGGCGTTCAACCCGCCGGGCCGATCCCTGTTGCACCGGCCGCTTATCCGGCCGTTGCCGTGTTTTTTCCAGCACACGGGTTATATTGAAAGCCCCTGCCCGTCTCTAATTTCGCCGGGTGGACCGCAGAGAGACGGCGCGTGGCAGGATGCCGCGTGCCGGACGCGGGAAGCGATCCTACGACGCAGCCGAGGGGCCGAGCATGGGAGGGCGCATCGGATATGGGGTGGCCGTGGTGTGCCTGCTCGCCGGGCTCGCGGGGACGGCCGCACACGCGCAGGAGGCCCGCAAGGTCGGCGAGGTCGCTCGCATCGCCCTCGGAGAGGAGGACGAGGTCGAGGTCGTGCAGCGGCGCCAGGGCGAGCTGCTGGGGCGCGTCGCCTGGCGGCCCCTGCCCATCACCCGAGACTCGTCGCTGTTCCTCTACGATCTGGTGCGCCTCCACGAGGACCTGGTGGTCCACACGCGGTACGCCGTCGGAGACACACGGGGCGCGGTTTACTTCCGCAGGGGGCCGGACCTGAGCGCGGGCAGCTACGAGATCCAGGCAGACACGGTCGCGGCCCTCTCCGATTTCCAGCTCGTGCTGCGCCTCGGCTCGATGGTGGTTCAGCGCGAGAGTGGGCGCTTCGTGGCGTTCGTGCTGGGCAAGCGCGCCGTCGTACCCGGCTCCACCGTGCTTTTCACCGTCACCGAAGAGAACACGGCCGGCCGCGTGTATCTGCGCGAGGGGAGCCTCAGCATCCCGGAGTGCGGCATCACGGTGCGGGATGCACGCGACGTAGCGTGGGAGTGGGACCTGCGGCGCGACGAATGCCCGCGTTTGCTGCCGCTGACGCGTCCGCTACGCCGATCGCTGCGCCGCGAGGTCCGCTTCGCGACGCACACCGTCTGGCGCGGGCAGCGGTTTTTCCTCTTCCGGCCGAAGGGGTATCTGCCCCTGCTCGGCGGTGCCGGCGTCGGCATTCTGATCTGGGCCCTCACCCGCGACGGACCCGGCTCGGCCGACGGCTCCGTCGTCGTGACGATCCCAGACTGACCGCCCACGGACCGATGGATACCGGACAGTTCACCGTCTTCATCAGCTCGCGCATGGAGGAGCTGGCCGCCGAGCGGAGCGCCGTCGAGCAGACGCTGGAGCGGCTCGACGTCGAAGCCTTCGTCTTCGAGCACGACGTCGGCGCCGACCCGGACTCCATCGAGCAGGTCTATCTGCGGCAGATCGAGGCGGCCGACCTCTATGTAGGGCTCTTCTGGAGGGGCTACGGCGCGCACACCGCCCGCGAGTACGAACACGCACGCGCCCTCGGCAAGCCCATCCTCCTCTACGAGAAACGCACCGAGCTGGACCGCCGCGAGGACGCGCTGGCCGTCTTCCTGCAGCGCATCCAGGACACCGCCGCCGGCCACACGGCGGCCTGGTTCGAGACGCCGGAGGCGCTGGCCGCCCTTGTGCAGCGGGATCTGGAGCAGTGGCTCGATGCCCTCCGTGCCGACGTCCTGAGCCGCCTCGACGCCGCCGCCCTGGCGCGCCACCGCCCGCTGCTGACCCTCGCCGAGAAGGTCCGGCGCACCTGGATCCGGGACTATCTGGAGCCGCTGCTGGCGGAGGTGGCGCGGCTCGACCTGCCCAAAGAGACGGTGCCGGAAGCCATCGAGCACCCGGCCGAGCGGGCCGCCGGGCCGGTGCTGGCGCGGGAGGAGCTGCCGGAGGGTGTCGCGCTGGCGAAGATGCTCTTCGAGGAAGGCCCGCGCCTGCTCCTGCTGGGCGCGCCCGGCGCGGGCAAGACTGTGGCGCTGCTGCGCCTGGCCCGGATGCTCGGCAACCGGCTGCTCAAGGCGCCACGCCGGCCCGTGCCCATCGTGCTCAGCCTCGCCGGCTGGACCCCCGAGGTGCCCGACCTCGCGGGCTGGCTGGCGGCCGAGATGGAGGCCCAATACCACGAGCGGCCCGAGCACACGCGCACCTGGCTCGCCGAACGCCGCCTGCTCCTGCTGCTCGACGCGCTCGACGAGGTGCCCGCGCCGCACCGGGGGGCCTGCGTGGCGGCCATCAACGCCTTCGTGCAACAGCACGACCCGCCGGGGCTGGTCGTGTGCAGCCGCACGGACGAGTACGAGGCGCTCACCAAAGAAGGGACGCGCCTGCGCTTCGAGCGGGCCGTCCGGCTGTTGCCCCTGTCTCCGGCACAGGTGGAGGTCCATCTGGCGCGGCAGGGCGCCCGGCTCGCCGCCCTGCGCGGCGTCCTTCAGGAGGATGCGGGGCTGTACGAGATGGCCACCTCGCCGCTGATGCTCTTCGTGATGACGACGGCCTTCCAGGGGCGCGGCGAGGAGGCCGAGGCGATGGCGAGGCTGGAGGCCCCCGCCGCCCGCCGTCGCTACCTCTTCGCCCGCTACGTGGACCGTGCGGTGGAGCGGGTGCCGCGCTCCCGCCGCCGGTATGCGCGCGCGCGGGTCGAGGCGCTGCTCGTGTGGCTGGCGCGGCGGTTGCGCGAGCACCCGGAGCAGCAAGGTCTCTTTCTGCTCGAACGTATGCAGCCGAGCTGGCTGGAAGGCGCGGCCGACCGGTGGGGGTACGCCCTCGCGTCGCGCCTGGGAGGGGGGCTCGTGCTCGGCCTGCCGGTGGGCGTACTGGCCGGGGTCATGCTCGCCGGAGAGACGCGCGGCGGCTTCGGGCTCGGCCTCAAGGGCGGCCTCGTGGTGGGCCTGCTGGCGGGCCTCCTCACCGGCCTCTTCGACGCGCTTCGGCTGCCCCGGACGGGCGCCGGGGCGGGTCGCCTCGCCGGTGCGCTGGTGCCAGCCCTCGGGCTCGGCGCGGCCGTAGCCGTGCTCGTGTGGCTCCTCGCGGATGCACGCGGCCTGCCGATGCTGATCGCGCTGAGCCTTCCGTTCGCCCTCTTCTTCGGCCTCAAAGGGCGGGGCAAGACGCTCCGCAGCGACATCCGCACGGTGGAGCGCCTGCACGTCTCGGGCGCGGCGGCGCGGCGCGGCGGTCTCTACGGGCTGGCCGCCGGCGGCGTGCTGAGCGCGCTCCTCGGGCTCGGGCTGGCCTATGCAGGGCCTGGCTTCTCCGGGGCAGAGGGCCTGGTCTTCGGCGTGCCCGGCGCGGTGCTCGGCGGGCTGCTGGGCGCGTTCACTGGCGGGCTGCGCGCGCAGGAGCGGACGGCGCCCACGCCGCCCCTGGACGGCCTCCGCATCGCGGCGCGCAACGTCGCGCTCGGGGCGGCGGCGGGCGCGGCGGCCGGCGCGGTGCTCGGCGGCCTCACTGCGTTCGCCGTGGCCGGTGCCGGCGCGGCGCTCCGGTGGGGCGGGGCGGCAGCCCTTGCCGGCGGGCTCGGCGCGGCGCTCTGGTACGGCGGCCTCGATCTGCTTCAGCACACCGTGCTGCGCGGGCTGCTGGCGATGCGCCGCCACCTGCCGCTGCGCGCTCGTTCCCTCCTCGGCTATGCCGCCCGCCTGACGCTGCTCCGCAAGGCCGGCGGGGGCTACGTCTTCCTGCACCGCGCGCTGCGCGAGTTCTTCGCGGACGGCGCGGCGGAGGCGCCCGGGGCGCCGCCGGTGCGGCCCGCGCAACCCCGGCACTCCGTAGAACCCTCTCCGGCTCGGCCATGACGCGGCGCTCCTGCATACTCGGAGGGTTGATGATGGCGCTGCTCGGGCTCGGGTGCGACCATGACCCCCTCGGCGAACGCACCGGCGGCGCGGCGCGGCTCACACTCGACCTCCGCGCCTACACCCGCATCGACGGACGGCAGCAGGGGTGTGCCACCAGCTTCGAGCAGGCGACCCTGACCGTCCTCGACGGGAGCGACCTCGTCGCCATCGACACCCGCACCGTCGAGGGAGACACCGTGACGCTCGCCGTGGAGGATGTGCCGCAGAAACGCCTCACCTTCGACGTCACCGTCGTCAGCAACGCCGCCGCGCTGCTCTACGGCCGCCGCGCCGACTTCACCGTCGCCTCGGATCCCTTCACGTTCGTCATGGGCGCGCTCGAAAAGCGCGGCCCCGTCTTGCAGGTCTGCCCCGAAACGCTGAGCCTGAGCGGCCTGCGGGGCCGGTTCGCCGGGGCCTTCGAGATCCAGAACCGCACCCGTGATGCAGACCCCGCCAACGATGCCCTCGTCTGGGCCGTGGACGAGGGTGCCGGGGAGCGGTGCACTGGCCCCGTCTGCATCACGGTGGCCGAGGGGGCGGGCACCGCCGACGAGCGGCAACCGTCGGTTCTGCAGATCGAGAGCGACGGCGGCGCGCAGGCAGCCGTGGTGCCTCTCGACATCCGGTGGGTGGCCGGCAGGGCGCCCGGGCCCGTCGCGGGGCCGCCCCGGGGCAACGCGCCGCCCGCCTTCGGGCCGTTCCCGGACACGACGGCGTCGCCCGGAGTGCCCTACACCGGCACCCTCGCCGCCATCGACCCCGACGACGACCGCCTGACGTTCGTGCCGCTGGTGTTGCCGGACTGGATCGACCGCTTCACGGACCACGGCGATGGCACCGCTACCCTCGCCGGGACCCCTGGCGACGGCGACGAGGGACGCCACACCGCCGAGGTGCGAGCCAGCGATGGGCGCGGCGGCAACACGACGAGCCTGTTTTCCATCCGCGTCGAGGCCGGCAGCCGGGCGCCCGTCTTTACCAGCAGGCCGGGCACGGAGGGCCGCGAGGCCGTGGCCTATCGCTACGACGTCACCACACGCGACCTCGACTCAGACTCCGTCATCATCACGCTGGAGGGCAACGTGCCGTGGGCGCGGCTGCTGCCCCGCCCCGCCGAGCAGGCCGCGACCCTCTTCGGCACGCCAGACACCACGCAGGCCGGCGCATATGCGGTCACGCTCCGCGCACGCGATGAGCAGCAGGAGGCCGAGCAGTCCTTCACGATCACGATTGGCGAGAACAGCCCGCCCGTCTTCGAGGGGCCGGCCGCCGTCGAAGCCGTCGTCGGAACTCCGGTCGCGTTCGAGGTCCGCGCCGCCGATCCCGATGCCGACCCCGTGCAGGTGGACGTGCTCGGCCCGGTGGACTGGCTGGAATCGGCCGGTTGCGGGGCCGGATGCCTCCGCTTCACCGGCACGCCCGAGGCCGGGGACGTGGGCGCGGCGGCGCTGCTGCTGCGAGCCTTCAGCGCCCCCTTCACGCGCTCCCGTACCATCGCCATCACCGTCGCTGCTACCGTGGACGCGCAGGACGACCTGGCGGTGATCGACGAGGTGGATACCGGGGGGCAGGACGTCGAGGTACTGGCGAATGACGTCGGGGACGGGCTCCAGATCGTGAGCCTCACGCAGCCTGCGATGGGCACGGTGGAGCGGCAGGGGGACCGCCTGCGCTACGTCCCCACGCTCGGGGCCGTGGGCAAGACCGCGTTCACCTACGTCGTCGAGGCGGCGGGCGGCGAGCGGGACACCGCGACCGTCACCGTCGTCGTCAACCCCTGCCTCGGGTTCGAGGGGCTGGATATCGGCACGACGTTCTCCGTCTCCGACGACGCCGACGACGTGGTGGATTATATCGAAGACGGGGTGTCCGTCTTCGTCGCAGCCCTGCCCAAAGACTCCACCGACGGAAGCGTCACGGTCACGCCCGCCGGCATCACGGAGCGCCATGCGATGCGGTTCGAGGACGCCGCGCTCGACTTCGACTTCGGCGGGGAGGCTTCTACCGTGCGCTACGCGCGCTTCGACTTCGCAGACGCCGCCGACGAGGTCTACTTCGACGTCAACGGCGTGGTGTTCCAGGG
>JAWWAN010000086.1:0-9926 GCA_033721675.1 Rhodothermales bacterium
GCCCTTCCCCCTTCCCTGCATGTACTCCTACGTCTACCGGCACCGTGTTCGTTACCGGGAGTGCGACCCGATGGGGGTCGTCTACCACACGCATTACCTCGACTATTTCGAGGCGGCGCGCACCGAGGCGCTGCGCGAGATGGGCTTCGCCTACAAACAGCTGGAGGACGGCGGCGTGATCATGCCCGTCATCGACCTCTCGGCGCGCTATCTCCGCCCGGCCTACTACGACGATGTGCTGGAGATCACGGTGACGTTCGACGAGGTGCCGCGCGTGCGGGTGCCGCTCTCGTACGCGGTGCGCCGCGAAGGCGAGGCGGCCGTGCTCGTCACCGGCCACGTCACGCTCTGCTTCTTCGACCGCGAGCGGGGCCGGCCGGTCGCGCTGCCGCCGCCCGTCCGTGCCGTCTTCGAGCGGGTGCTCGCCGAGGAGCCGCAGGCATGACCGCCGCCGCCCTGCCGCCCTACCTCTCCGAGGCCGATCTGGACGCCCTCCTCGCCCGTGCGCTGGACGAAGACGTGGGCGCAGGGGACGTGACGACGCGGGCCACCGTACCGCCGGAGACCGCCGCCGAGGCGCACTTTCTGGCGAAGGAAGACGGCGTGCTGGCCGGCCTCGCCGTGGCCGAGCGCGTCTTCGCCCGCATCGACGGCACGGTGGCGGTGACGTGGGCGCGCGCCGACGGCGACGCCGTGCAGGCCGGTACCGTCTTCGGCGCCGTGCGCGGGCGCGCACGTAGCCTCCTCACCGCCGAGCGCCTCGCCCTCAACCTCATCCAGCGTATGAGCGGCATCGCCACGGCGACGCGCCGCATGGCGGAGGCCGCCCGCCCCGCGCGCATCCTCGACACCCGCAAGACCGCTCCGGGCCTTCGCACACTCGACAAATGGGCCGTGCGGCTCGGCGGTGGTCATAACCACCGGCTGGGTCTCTACGACCAGATCCTCATCAAGGACAACCACATCGCCGCCATCGGCGGCGTCGCCGAGGCGCTGGAGGCGGCGCAGCGGTACCGCGCCGCGCACGACCCGGACCTCACCGTCGAGGTCGAGGCGCGCACGCTGGAGGAGGTCCAGAGGGTGCTCGCCGCCGGCGGGGCCGACATCGTGTTGCTCGACAACATGGCGCGCCGCCGGGAAGACGGGACGCTCGACGTATCGATGCTCGAAGCAGCCGTGCGCCTGATCGACGGACGGATGCAGACGGAGGCGTCCGGCAACGTCACGCTGGAGACCGTGGCTGCCATCGCCGCCACCGGGGTGGACGCCATCTCCAGCGGCGCGCTCACCCACTCCGTCCGCGCCCTCGACGTCTCGCTCAAGATCGAGCTGGGCTGACCTCGCCTACGTGTTCAGGAGTTCGAGGCGGACGGGCGCGGTGCCGGCGCGGAGCATCCCGAGGCGCTTCGCGGCAGCCCGAGACAGGTCGATGACGCGACGCTTCGCAAACGGCCCCCGGTCGTTGATGCGCACCACGACGGATTCGTCGGTGCGGAGGTTGGTCACGCGGACGCGCGATCCGAGCGGCAGCGTGCGGTGGGCGGCGGTGAGTTGCACGGGGTCGTAGGGTTCGCCACTCGCCGTGGCATTGCCCGCCAGCTGGTCGCTATAGTAGCTGGCCTCGCCTTCGCCGGCGGTGCGGGAGGAGGGCTCGGGCAGAGCCGGCGCGTCTGGGGCCGCCGGTGCCGCCGTGGTGTCCGGCAGCATCACGCCGGCCCGGCCGGTGCCGAGCAGCACGGGGTCGGGGTCGCCGGCGGGGCGGAAGGCGAGTACGAGCAGCACCAGGATCGCCACGCCGAGGGCTCCGCCGGAGACGGCGAGCAGGCGCCGGTAGTGGGCCAGCCGCTCGCGCAGCCGCCGGTTCACACGCCGCAGCCGGGACGGGTTAGCAGAAATCGATCTCTCGCGGTAGGCGGTCGGATCCGTCATACGCTGAGGGTCGCTGATTGATGGGAAAAGCCGTTCTAATCCGGCCGGCGCCCCGGGTTTCGCGGCACAGCATACGCGCTGTGGGAATAGCCCACAAGCCGCGCAGGCCGCCGGACCGAAATGTATATACTGGTACGGGCCGGAGCACACCGCGTTTGGCTATATTCTGGACGATTCCGCAACGCTCCGCGCGCTTCGTCACGTATCGGCAAGGTGCTCCAGCCATGCTTCTTGAAGAAATCATGCAGCGGCCGGTGTGGACCATCGCGCCGGCGGCCCGCCTCGATGAGGCCTACCGGCTCATGCGGCGGCACAACGTGCGGCACCTGCCCGTCGTCGAGGGCGAACGACTCGTGGGAATCGTCACCGACCGCGACGTGCGGGCGCTGACGCGGCCCGGCAGCGGCGTCTTCGGCGGCGGCACGCCGGTACACCGGGCGATGACGCCGGACCCGATCACGGCAGGCCCGCGCGACCCCGTCGAGGAGGCCGCGCGCCTGATGCGCCGGCGCAAGGTCGGTTGCCTGCCTGTGCTCGACGGGGGCAGGCTGGCCGGCATCGTCACCGTCACCGATCTCCTCGACGCGCTCGCCCACCTGACCGGCCTCGAAAAGCCCGGCAGTCGCCTCGTCGTTCGTGTGGACGATGCGCCCGGCCGCCTGGCGCACCTGACGAGCCTCGTCGCAGACCAGGGCATCAACCTGCTCTCCGTGCTCACCTACACCGAGCCTGCCACCGCGTACGTCCGCATCATCCTGCGCCTCGCCGCGCTCGACCCCCACCCGGCGGCGGCCCTCCTCCGGCGCGAGGGGTTCGACGTCGTCTGGCCGCCCGCGCCCTAGCCCGGACCGCTCTGCCCGTATGGACTGCCCTCTGGTGTATCACCCGGCCTACCAAGCGTACGACTTCGGCCCCCGGCATCCGTTCAGCCCGGTCCGGCTGGAGCGGGTGTGGACGCTGCTGGAAGCGCTCGGTGCCGCGCCGGAGCCGGTAGCGCCGCCGGCGGCGACGCCCGCCGAGGTGCGGTGGGTGCACGATGACGCCCTCGTAGCCCAGGTCGAGGCCGCCTCGGACGGCGCGCCCCGCCCGGACGCGCCCCGCTACGGCCTCGCCACGCCCGACGTGCCGGCCTTCGAGGGGATGGACGCCGCCGCCCGCCTGCTCGTGGGCGGCACCCTGCACGCGGCCCGCCTCGTGGCCTCCGGCGCGGCGGTGCGCGTGCTCCAGCTCGGCGGGGGCCTCCACCACGCGCAGCAGGCGCTGGCCTCCGGCTTCTGCGTCTACAACGACCTCGCCGTCGCCATCCACCACCTGCGCCGGGAGGGCCTCCGCGTGGCCTACCTGGACGTCGACGTGCACCACGGCGACGGCGTGCAGTGGCTCTTCTACGAGGACCCCGACGTGCTCACGATCAGCCTCCACGAATCGGGCCGGTACCTCTTCCCGGGCACGGGGGGCGTCTTCGAGATGGGCGAGGACGCCGGCACCGGCTATGCACTCAACGTCCCCCTCGAACCGTTCACGCAGGATGCCAGCTACCTGGACGTGTTCGAGCGCGTCGTGCCCCATGCGCTCGCGTGGTTCCGGCCGGACGTGCTCGTGGTGCAGTGCGGTGCCGACGCGCACGCCGCCGATCCGCTGGCGCACCTCCTGCTCACCACGCACGGCTACGAGGCGCTCTTCCGCCGCATCCTCGCGCTGGCCGACGTCCACACCGGCGGGCGCCTCGTGCTCACCCTCGGCGGCGGCTACGACCTCGATGCCACCACGCGGATCTGGACGATGCTGGCCCTCCTCGCGCGGGGCCTCGACCTCCCCGAGCGGCTGCCGGAGACCTGGCTGCACCGCTGGACGGATCGGCAGGGCGGCCCGCCGACGCCCACGCTCCATGACCCCGAGGCGGAACGGAGCGTCGCCAACCGCGCCGCCATCGAAGATCAGAACCGCCGCGTGAGCACCCGCCTGCTGGAGCTGGCCGCGCCCTACTGGCACTGACCGGGGCGTTTTTCGTCCCCCCGCGCTTCCCCGTCGAAATTGCGGCGGCGGCGCTGTATACTGGAAGTCCTTTTTCCTTCCACCGAACCCGGGAAGCACGATGGGCAAAGGCGACCGCCGCTCCAAGCGCGGCAAGATCAACAAGAGCAGCTACGGCAAGTACCGCGCGAAGAAAGCGAAGAAGGCGAGCGCGAAGAAGGGCAAGTAGCCCGAGCAGGCTCATCCGTCCAGGCAGGGCGGGTCGGGCACCTGGCACTCGGGGAGGTCGGCGGGGCCGCGGGCGCAGGGGGGGATGAGGCGGAAGCCGAGCTCGGCCTGCAAGCCCTCGGCCGCGACCCAGCTCTGCGCGAACGGCACGCCCGCCCCGAAGAAGCCGAAGCCGTTCTCGACGTTCGAGAACACGCCCGGCTGGATCAGCACCTCCGGGTCGAAGTCGCCGCCCGGCGGCGCCCACGACGAGTCGGCCGCGAGGAACCGGAAGCGGGCACGGCGCAGCGCGATCAGGTCCGGGTTCAGGCAGCGGGCGGCCACGGCGTCGCGGATCAGCGGTATGTCGCGCTGGAGGTCGAGCCGCACCGCCCAGCCGCCCTCGATGCGCTCCGCGACGTCGGCGTAGGGCGCGACGACGCGGACCGTGTGGGCCGGCGGGGCCGGCGTGCCGGGCGGCCACGGAAAGCTCGGCGGCACCGTCAGGATCTCGTACTCGACGGCCACCCCGACGAGCTGCGGCGGCGTACCCCGGATCACGACCGGCAGCTCGGGCTGCGTCGTGGACGTCGCCATCTCGACCGTCACGGGGTGGGGCACGCTCACCGTCGCCGTCGTCTTGGCGCCGTCGGAGCGGGTCACGGTGAGGCGGTAGCGGTGGCCGTGCTGCGCCCGGAAGGGCGCCCAGAAGACGTGCCCCACCGTGCCGTCTGCGAACGTCACCTCCTCGTCCGTCCAGGTGCGCGCCGCCCCCGTCGTCAGGTCGGTCGAGGTCACGACGGCGTCGATGGATCCGCCGCGCCGGTCGCCGAGCCGATCCTCGACGGCGAAGACGCGGACGCGCTGCGTGTCTGCGGTGGCGTCGAGGAAGCCCCAGACCGTGAACGGCCGCTCCTCGCCCACGATGGGGTTCACGGCAGGGTCGCACGCGGCGAGCAGGAGCAGGAGCAGGAGGGGGGCGGTCACCAACCACCGGCCTCCAGGGCCGAGGGCAGACGTGGCAGAAGCGGTGCAGCCGGCTCCCGGCCGCTCTCGCTCCGGATCGGTTATCGCAGGTAGTCTATGGTTCATGATTCCTTCCTCGGTTCCAGATCCACGCCCCCCGGCGCCCAGTCGCCCGTCCCTCCTCCCTAGAACTCGAACTTGATGCCGGCGGTGGGGATCACCGGAAGCTGATCCGTGCGCCGCAGCGTGAAGAGGTCGAGCGCGAAGAGGTTGGCGCGGTCGTAGGTGTTGATGAGGCCGGCCTGGAGCGTGATGTACGAGTCGTCGCCATAGGTGAAGGTGCAGGCGGCGGAGAGGTCGAGGCGGTGGTAGGCCGGCAGCGTCCCGCCGAAGGGGCGGTCGTAGATGACGCGCGGGGTGCCCGGCTCGGCGCGCACGTCCACGGGGCCGTCCATCAGCACGAAGCCGTCGAAGGCGCGCACCTGGTTGTAGGGCAGCCCGGAGCCGTACTGCCACCGCGCGCTCAGGTCGATCTTACGGACGGTGGTGGAGACGAGCGCGTTGACCTGGTGGCGGCGGTCGTGGGGCGGGCGGAAGTCGAGCGTCGCCGTTCCGAACCAGATCGCCAGCGCCTCCTGCATGGCCTCGTAGCGGACCGAGGCGAGCCCGTAGGTGACGAAGCCGTAGACGCGCGGGCGGCGGACCTCCAGCCGGAGGTCGACGCCGGCGGCCCGGCCCGAGGCTTCCTGGACGGTCGTCGTGAAGCGCGGGAAGGCGGTCCACTCGCTGATGAAGAGGTCGTCCAGCCGCTTGTAGAAGCCTTCGGCCGAGAGGTCGAGCCAGGGCTTGGGGGTGACGCGGTAGCCGAGGAGGAGGTGCGCCGCGTTCGAGATCCGGCCGAGCGGCGCCACGGCCCAGGCCGTGAAGACGTTGGTGGCGTCGCGGCGGTCGTTGAGGCCTGCCAGCTCCTGCCGGTAGAGGCCGGCGGCGGCGCTCACCTGGTGCATCCCGCGCTCCCAGACCAGCCGCAGGCGCGGCTCGGCGAAGACGCCGCGCGTGCCGTAGAGCTGCACCACCACGCCCGGCCGCACGCGCAGCCCGCGCCCCACGTACAGGTCCGGCTCGGCATAGGCGCCCACGTTGGAAGACCGCGCCCGCCGCGCGTCGAGGTTCTGGAAGAGGCCGCCCAGCTCGGCCTCCAGCGACGGCCCGCGCAGGAAGAACCCCCAGTCCACCCGCGAGCGCCCGGCGAAGTTGGTGACGTTGACCTCGACGTTGACGGTGCCGACCTCGGACGTCCGCACGGGCGCGTCGCGCGGCCCCAGCTCGGTGTCCAGCCGCGAGGCAGAGACGAGGATCTCGGCGAGGATCGGGAGGGACTGCGGCGCCATCAGGTAGCGGACGCCGTAGGCCGTGTTCGTCCACCGGATCTCGTCGGCGGCCTCCGGGTCCACGGCGCCCCGGTCGTGGGTGTGCAGCGCGCTCAGGCTCACCTGGTGGTTCGGCGTGATGACGGCGTGCACCTTGCCGAAGAGGTCGCCGAAGCGGTACGGCAGGGGGGCGTCGACGTACGCGCTGGCGAGGCGGTCGATGGTGGACTCGCGCGCGGAGGCGAGGAACGAGATGCGATCCCGCAGGAGGGGCCCTTCGAGCACGCTGGCGCTCACGAAGGGCGCCAGCGAGAACGACCGCCGGAACGTCTTCTTGTTGCCCGTGCGCGTGTGGACGTCCAGCACGGACGAGAGCCGCCCCGAGAAACGGCTGCCGAAGCCGCCCGCGTAGACATCGGCGCTGCGGAGCACGTCGGCGGGGAAGGCGGAGTAGAAGCCGAGGACGTGAAAGGGCTGGTAGACCACCATCCCGTCGAGCAGGGCGAGGTTGTGCGCGGGCTCGCCGCCCCGGATGAAGAGCTGCCCGCCCCGGTCGCCCACGGCCACCACGCCCGGCAGCGTGACGAGGTACGTGGCGAGGTCGCCCGAGACGTCCGGCGCCGGGATCAGCGCGATGTCTTTCGGGTCGATGGTCTGGAGGCCGGCGGTGACGGCGGCCGCCCCACCCGCCCGCTCGGCCTCGACGAGCACCTCGTCGAGCGCCGCCTCGCCGGGGGTGAGGGCGAGGCGGAGCGTGACTGTGGCGCCGGGGCCGAGGGTGAGGGTGTCGGTAGCGGTCTGGTAGCCGATGTAGGAGGCGCGCAGCAGGTGGCGGCCCGGCGGCACGCCGGGGAGCAGGAAGAAGCCGTCGCCGTCGGTGACGGCTCCCCGAAGCGCCCCGGCGGGATCTTCGAGCGCGACGTTGACACCGAGCAGCGGCTGTCCGTCGGCGGCGTCGGTGACGAAGCCGCGCACCGACGCCGTCTGGGCCTGCGCTACAGGCGCACCGGCCAGGAGCAGCATCAGGACCCACATCGGGCGGAGCAGGCGAGGAGGCATCGGGGAGCGGCGTGGGTGGGGCGGCGATTTCCGACGCTCAAGATAGGCGATGGCATCGATCCATGACGAGGCGAATGGGACCGGACGCCCCGCACGCCTTGCCGGAGGCCCTGCCGTGGTTCTTGGCCTCCCCATCACTATCTTGAACGCGCCCCCCCGGGAGCCTCCCCTGCAGACCGCAGATGGCGGGGAGGACCGGAGAGGGGCACTCACGGGCTGACCCTGCATTCGATCGCTTCAGGTTCTCATGGAGGCCGCGCTTCCCCTGCCCACGCTCGCCGAGCCTCCCCCCGACGGAGCGCCGGCCTGGGCGCGCTGGGCCGCCTATCTGCGCGGTGCACCCGCTGTGGGAGGGCGCACCGGCTTCGAGTGCGCGCTGGCCGCGGCCCTGTTGGACGAGGCCCCGGACCGTTCCTTGACGGCCGAGCCGCCGCCGGACCTCGCGCGGCGCGCTTCGGGGGCCGTGCTATGCTGGGTGGCATCGCAGCGGCAGCACCGCCCGGTAGGGCCGCCGGAGCGGCTCCTCGCGGGGCCCTCGCTGACGCGCCGGGAGGCCGTCCTCGCCGCGCGGGCCTGGGCGTGCTGGCCGCAGAACCCGGCTCTCGACGCTGCGCTCCGTGCCCGGCTGCGCACCCGGCTCGAATCGACCCCCGCGGCGCTCGGGTGGGTCGCCGTCGTGCTGGCCGCTCGGGACGCGCCGGAGGCGGCCTCGGCGTGCGCCGAGAGGTGGTTGCGGAGAGCGGTGCGCGGCCCCGGCGAGGAGGCCCTCGTCACGGCGCTGCTGCGCCACCCCGGGGTGCGTTCCGCCGGCGTGCGTGCCCTGCGCCGCCTGCTGGTACTCCGGCGCGGCGACGGCGCGTGTGTAGAGCGTCTGGCCCATGCCGCCTACGAGGCCGGGTGCTACCCCGAAGTGCTCGCCGCCACGCAGAGCCTGCCCGCCCGCCGAGGCACCGCGCTGGATGCGCTCGCCGTCGCTGCGCTGGCCCACCGGGGTGCCGGCGCCGAGGCCGTGGCGCGGTATCGCGCCGGCTGGTACCCTGCCGCCGCGCCGTTCCCTTACCCGGTGCCGCTGCTGCCTCCGCTCTACGCGCACGGGGAACGAGCCTTGTTGGAACATCTGCTGAAGCATCATACCCTGCCGCCCGGAGCAGCCGAATGGCACCGCACCTGGATTCTGGCCGAGCGGCGCGATGCAGAAGGGCGGTGGGAGGCGTCGCTGCCGGCCTGGTTTCAGCTCTTCACCGAGGCGCCCGGCACCGCGCAGCGCGCCCGGCGCGGCTACTTCCTCCTGCGGCTCACACACACCCTGCTGGCTGCCCCACCGGAGGTCCGCCGTGCCCACGAGGAGCGGTTCGGGCTGGACGTCGCGGCGGTGTGGCGGCGCCTCCGGCCGGAGAACCCGGCGACCGCCGAGGCGGCCATGCTGCTGCTCGAACCGGGCACGCAGGCGCGCCTCGAACGCTACCGCCGCCACCTCGCCGCCGTGCCGCCGCCGGGAAACCGGCTGGTGCAACGCGCCCGGCGTGCCTATCTTGAGGCCCTCGTTCAGGGGCGGTACTGGGACGAGCTGCATGCCCTCCTGGAGCAGCAGGGCGCCCTCGCAATCCTCTGCACGCCGGACGAGCAGTACCTCATGCATGCCTTGATCGATGCGGAGGCGGTGGTGCGAGCCGAACCCCTCGATCCCGAAGGCTGGTGTGGGCGCTGGGAGGTATTGCTCGGCCTGCGCCTCCCCGAGCCCTTCGTGCTGGCCGCGCTCGACCAGTTCGCGCGGCTGCGGCGGAGACTGCGCAGCCGGGGGCATCCGCTCGCCCGGCATCCTGCCTTTCTGGACGTCGCACTCCAGCAGGAGCGGCGGGGCAAAGCGCTCGGCGAGCGCATCCTGGCCGAGGTCGCCCTCGCCCGCCCCGATGCCGACGCGTGGCGGGGCCGCCTCGACCGCGCCACCCTGGACGGCCTGCCCGAGCTGCTGCGCGAGCTGCGGCAACGCTTCGGCAGGGAGGGAGACGGCTGATGGATCCGTTGCTGCTCGGCCTGGGCCTCGTGCTGCTGGTGACGCTTTCCGCCGCCGGGGTGGCGTTTCTCATGCGCATCGCAGCGCAGCAGGCGCGCACCCACGAAGCATTCGGCGCCTTCGCCGCCGAGGCGCGCTCGCTCGGGCAGGCCCACGCCCAGACCCAGGGAGCCGTGGAAGAGCTGCGCCGAGCCGTGTTGTTGCTGGCCGAGCCGGGCCATCTCCAGGACGGCGTGGCCGCCCTTCAAAACGCGCTCCAGCCCGCCGAGATGCTGCACGCCCGGCTCGACGAGCACTACGCCGTCAGCGAAGGGGTGCTCCAGACCACCGGGGCCCTCCTCGAACAGGCCGCCCAGCAACGCGCACACGTCGAGCAAGCGGCAGACCGGATCGCGGCGCTGCTCGAA
>JAWWAN010000087.1:0-9917 GCA_033721675.1 Rhodothermales bacterium
GCGCTCATGCCGCCTGCGCCGAGGCCTCGACGGGCTGGCCGGCGTAGGGCAGGTCGAACCAGAAGCGCGTGCCGCGCCCCACGGTGCTCTCCACGTGGATGGCCTCGCCATGGGCCTGCAGGATCTGCTTGACGATGCTCAACCCCAGCCCCGTGCCGCCGCTCTTGCGCGAGCGGTCCGGGTCCACCCGGTAGAAGCGCTCGAAGATGCGGTCGAGGTGGTCCTCGGGGATGCCGCGGCCCGTATCCACGACCTCCACGCGGACCTTCTCCAGCCGGCGCTGGAGGCGGCAGCGGACCGTCCCTTCGTCCGAGTACGCGATCGCGTTGTCGATGAGATTGACGAAGACCTGCCGGATGCGGTTGCGGTCTGCCTGGACCATCAGGTGGGGGTTCTCGACGATCAGGTGGAGGCCCTTCTCCTCGGCCTTGGGGCGCAGCATCTCGGCGGCCTCCTCGACGAGCTCGGCGAGGTCGAAGACGGAGGGTTTGATGAGGTCCTCGCGGTACTCCAGCCGGGCGATCTCGATGAGGTCGTTGAAGAGGTTGCTCAGGCGCTGCAGGTTGAGCAGGCCCTTCTCGGCGTAGCGGCGGCGGAGGTCGTCGCTCAGGCGGGGCGAGCCGAGCGCTTCGAGGTAGCCGCTGATGGCGAAGATGGGGTTGCGGACCTCGTGCGAGACGTTGCCGATGAACTCGCTCTGCAGGCGGGCCAGGCGCTCCAGCTCGTCGATCTTCTCCCGGAAGCTCTCGCTCATCCGGTTGAGGTTCTTGGCGAGGTCCTGGATCTCGGCCGCGCGCGTGTCCACGCGGATCCGCTCGTCGAGCTTGCCGTCGCTGATGTTGCGGGCGCTGTTGCGGATGGTCTGGAGGGGGCGGGTGACTTTCTCCGAGGCGATCCAGCTGCCGACGAGGGCCAGCAGGAGGGCCATGACCATGCCGAGCACGAGGGTCCACTGCATCTTGCGCAGGAGCGCCGAGAGCGGCGGCTCGGGCTGCCCGACGCGCAGCACGTAGCCGTCGCGCGCGAGCGTCACGAAGTGGACGCGGGCGTCGGTGGCGGGGTCGATGCGCTGGGCGTAGCGGCTCCGCCCGTCGGCGAGGGTCGCCATCTCGGGCTGTTCGAGGAGGCGCGCGTCGGAGACCTCGTCGCCGTCGCGGGCGTCCGTCAGGACGCGGCCCGGGGGGACGGCGAGGGTCAGGCGCAGGTCCGTCAGGCGGCTGATCTCGCGGGCGAGGCGGAGGCGCTCGGCGTCGGCCTCGGCGGTGTCGAGCAGGAGGGCCACGCGCTCGGCCTGCCGGCGGAGGGTCTGCTCACGGGCGTCGTCGATCTGCACGCCGAGCATGAAGAGGACGTAGAGCGCCACGCCGACGACGGCCGCGCCCACGAAGAGCGAGAACGTGAGGAACATCCACCGCTGCGTCGAGGCGCGCGGCGGAAAGACGAGCCGCGAAAGACGGTCGAGCCAGCGCATCGGGTAGGGGACGGGGGAAGGGGGAGGAGGGAAGAGGGGGCGCCTCCGTTCCCCTTTCCCGGATCTTATTCTTCGTCGTCGTCGCTCACGTCCTGGACGAAGCGGTAGCCGACGCCGCGGACGGTCTGGATGTGCCGGGCGAAGTCGCCGAGCTTCTCGCGCAGGTTCTTGATGTGGGCGTCCACGGTGCGCTCGGTGACCATCATGGCATCCTTCCAGATGGTCTCCAGGAGCTGCTGGCGGGTGAAGGCCTTGCGCGGATGGCGGACGAGGTAGCGGACGAGCTCGAACTCGGTCAGCGTCAGGCCCAGGTCCTTGCCGTCGAGCGAAGCGCGGTACTCGTCTTCGTAGATCGTCAGGCCGTTGACCTGGAGCGTCTTGCTCTCCTCGATGCCGCTGCGGCGGAGGACGGCCTTGACGTGGGCCAGGATGACCTGCGGCGAGACCGGCTTGGTGAGGTAGTCGTCGGCGCCCATCATCAGGCCCTGCACCTGGTCCTCGTCCTCGATCTTCGCACTCAGGAAGATGATCGGGATCGTCTCGGTCTCGACGCGGGAGCGGAGGCGCTCGCAGACCTCGTAGCCGTCCAGCCCGGGCAGCATGATGTCGAGCAGGATCAGGTCGACCTCGGGCGAGGCTTTCTCGAGGGCCTCCTCGCCGTCGAAGGCTTTGTGCACCGTGTAGCCTTCTTCTTCGAGGAAGTGGCTGACGACTTCGACGACGTCTTCCTCGTCATCGACGACCAGGATTGAGATCTCGGAAGCTTCGGACGTGGTGGGTGCCATGCCGGTCGGCGTTGGGTGAGCGGGGTGTCTATATCCGTCCTACAACGCAGCAGCGCACGCGGCAGGTTTCTTTGTTACGACTTCGTTTCCGGGCGCTACAGGTTCTCGCGCAGATAGTCCGTCATCAGGCGGTGCAGGTGCAGGCGCGTGGTGCCGCCGAAGATGCCGTGGTTGCGGCCGGGGTACATCATGAAGGCGAACTGCTTGTTGGCGGCCTGCAGGGCGTCGGCCATCTGCACGGCGTTCTGGAAGTGGACGTTGTCGTCGAAGTCGCCGTGGACGATGAGCAGCTCCTGGTGGTCGGCGAGGCGGTCCGCGAAGGTCTGGGGGGCGCCGGCGGCGTAGCCCTCGGGGTTCTTCTGGGGCGTGCTCATGTAGCGCTCGGTGTAGATGGTGTCGTAGAGGCGCCAGTCCGTCACCGGGGCCACGGCCATGCCCACCTTGAAGGTCTCGGGGCCGTCGCCGTAGAGCATCGCGAGGAGGGTCATGTAGCCGCCGTAGCTCCATCCCCAGATGCCCAGGCGGCCGGCGTCCACGTAGTCCATCGCCCCGAAGTGCTGCGCGGCGGCGATCTGGTCTTCGGCTTCGAGGACGCCGAGGCGGCGGTAGGTCTGGCTCTTGAAGGCCTTGCCGCGCGCGCCCGTGCCCCGGTTGTCCACGCTGGCCACGAGGATGCCGAGTTCGTCGGCCAGGTAGGCGTGCCAGAGGTAGCGGCTGCCGAACCAGGCGTCGCGCACGGTCTGCGAGCCCGGCCCGCCGTAGACGTAGAGCAGGAGGGGGTATTCGCGGCTCGGGTCGAAGTCGCGCGGCTTGATGACGTAGGCGTTGAGCATCGTGCCGTCGGCGCCGGGCACGGTGGTGAACTCGGGCGCGGGGAGGGCATAGTCCGCCAGCAGGTCGATCAGCTCGTCGTTGGCTTCGAGGACCTTGACGAGCGTGCCGTCGGCGCGGTGGAGCGTGGTGACGGGCGGCGTGGTGGCGTTCGAGAACGTGTCGATGTAGTAGCGGAGGTCGCCGGAGAAGTCGATGCCGTGGGTGCCGGGGCGCTGGGTGATCCGGCGGGGTGCGGCCGGCGCGTGGCCGTTGCTGCCGCCGAGGGCGTGCACGTCCACGGCGTAGAGGTGGCGCTCCAGCGGGCTCTCGGCGGCGGCGGTGAAGTAGGCGGTGCCGGCGTCTTCGTCCAGCCCGTGGAAGGCCGTCACGTCCCACGCGCCCTGGGTGATCTGCCCTACGCGCTCGCCCGCGAGCGTGTAGAGGTAGAGGTGGTTGTAGCCCTCCGCCTCGCTCTGCCAGACGAAGTGGCGGCCGTCGTCGAGGAAGGTCAGCTTGTCGTCGCCGACGTCGATCCAGGTGTCTTCTTTCTCCTGGAGGATCACGTCCACGGCGCCGGTCTCGGGGTCGGCGTAGAGCAGGTCGAGGTCGTTCTGGTCGCGGTCGAGGCGGAACATCCAGACCTTGTAGCCGCCGTCGAGGGCGGGCGTCCAGCCCATGCGGGCGAGGTACTCGTAGGTGTCGCCGCCCTCGTTCCAGGTGTGGGTGTCGAAGAAGCGGGTCTCGCCGGAGGCGACGTCGATGACGCCGATCTGGACCTCGCTGTTGGCCTCGCCGGCCTTGGGGTAGCGGAAGCGCTCGTACTCGGGGTAGAGGCCGCGCAGGTCGGTCATGGCGAAGTCGCGCGTGGCGGCTTCGTCGAGCTTGAAGAAGGCGATGTGGCGGCCGTCGGGGCTCCACTGCCAGCCGTCGCGGAGGCCGAATTCTTCTTCGTAGACCCAGTCGAACGTGCCGTTGATGAGGGCGCCCTCGCTGCCGTCGTCGGTGAGCAGGGTCTCCTCCATCGTGGCGAGGTCGACGAGGACGAGGTTGCGGTCGCGGACGAAGGCGGCGCGCGTGCCGTCCGGGCTGAGCTTGGCGAACATCTGGAAGCCGGCGGCGCGGTCGCTCAGGGGCGTGAGCGTCTGGCGTTCGAGGTCGTAGAGGTAGTAGAAGCCCTTCGTGTTCTGGCGCCAGACCCGCTCGGAGTCCGTGTAGAAGAGGACGGTGCGGCCGTCGTCGCTGTACTGGTAGCCCTCGATCTCTATGAGGCGGTCGACGTCGGCGGCGTGGAGCGTCGCGCCGTCGATGAGGCGGGTGCGGGCGTCGGTCTCCAGGTTGTAGCTGACGAGGTGGGTCGCGCCGTCGTCCTCGTCGGTCTCGATGAAGCGGACGACGGGGCCGGTCTCGGCCCAGCGGCCGCCCCGGAACGCGGCGCCGGAGAACGTCCGCGCGTGGTGGATGTCTTCGAGGGTAAGGGCAGGGCGCTCGGTGGCGTCCTGGGCCGTGGCCGGCGCGGCGAAGAGCACGAGGCCGAGGGCCAGCAGCAGCGGCAGGCCCCGCAGGGGAAGGGATCGCATGAGTAGACGTCGGTAGGGTGCTTCCGGAGTGGGTGCGTGCTCATACGGCACACGGCCCGGCGGGTTCGAGTGCCGGGGAGCGGCGGGCCCCGGGCGGGCGGCGGGAGGGCACACTTCAGGGGGTGCTAAAGTCTCTATCTGCGGGCGGTTGTAGATAATATAGGATCCTTCAAAACCCGTGAGCTACGGGTGCGTTAGAGCAGGCGTTTGGCGGCGCTCTGCGGGGCATGCCGGCGCCAGGATGGGCGCGGTGCCCCGGGTGTCGGGTCGTTGCTGCACGCAGTCTTCCCCCCCAGCCTGAATGGTTCGCTACGGTCGCTTTCTTTGCTGCCTGGTCCTCGTCCTGGGAGGAGGGCTGCCAGCCTCGGTAGCGGCGCTGCCGGAGCAGGGTGTGGTGCGGGCGCAGAGCGCGGTGCAGATCGAGCCGGCCCGCGTGGCCCAGACCGTCGCGCCGGGCATGCCGACGGCCGCCACCGTCCGCCTGACGAACACGGCGGCCATGCCGGTCGCGTTCGCCTTCCCTGCGTTCGCCGCCGGCGAGGTCGTGCCGGTGCCGGCGCCTCGGGGATACGACTGGGTGGACAGCACGGACCCGAACGGTCCCGTCTTCGCGTGGCGGGACGTGCGGCCGAGGGGGGAGGCGCACGCTTTCGGCGGGCGGCTGGAGCCGGTGGCGCTGCCGTTCCCCTTCCCGTTCCTGGGCACGACGCAGACGTACCTCCTGCTTGCCCCGCAGGGCTACCTGTCCTTCGGGGGCGAGGCTGACCTGCCCGGCAGCATGCCGTTGCCGTCGCCGCAGCGCCCGAACGGCGTCATCGCCCCGTTCTGGGACGACCTGGTGCCCGGCCCCGGCAGTGCGCTCCACACCCACTACGACGCGGAGGCCGGCGCTTTCGTCGTCCAGTACACGGCGATGGCGCATCGCACCCTGCCGGGCCGCTTTACATTTCAGGCCCTCCTGTATCCTGGCGGCGACGTGCTCTTTCAGTACCTCGAGGTAGGCGCGGGCGCCGCGCCCGTGGTGGGCGTCGAGGACGACCTCGGGCTGCGCGGTGTGACGGTCTCACGCGGCCCGGAGCCGGGGCTTGCCATCCGGCTCGACGCCATCCAGGGCTTCGCGCGTCCGGTGCCGGCCGCCGGGGTGCTGCCGCCGGGCGGCGAGCGGACCGTGACGGTGCAGCTGGACCCTGCCGGGCTCGCATCCGGTGTGCACACGGATGTGCTGTCTCTGGTGACCGATCATCCGGACGCACCCCGCCAGGTGGTGCTGGCCACGCTGGCCGTCGATGGGCCGGCGGCGCAGCCGTTCCGGGTCTCGCCGGCGCACTTCGAGGTGACGCTGGACCCCGGCGCAACCGCCGAGCGCACGCTCGTGATCGAGAACACGGACCCGGCGCAGGCGCATGCCTTCCGCCTCACCGTGCGGCAGGATGCCTCGCCGCCGGCGCCCACCGCCCGGCAGGGCACCGCCGCAGGCGGGAAGCAGCGGCGTGTGCGCCCCCCGGCGGCCCTGCTGCGGCCGGCCATGCAGGCCCCCTTCGGGTATGCCAGCGACGTGCTGGCCGCCACGCTGGGCCGCAGCGCCGCCGCCCGGTTCGTGCGCTTCGGCCTCGGCGCGCCCGCCACGGCAGACTCGCTCGCCCCGCTGCCGGTGAGCTTCGCCGCCGACTTCGCCTTCGGCGAGACCGAGCGCCTCTACGTCATCGCGCACGACGAGCAGGCGTTCTACGCCTTCGACCTCGTCACCGGGCACCGCGTCAACCGGGGGCTGGCCCGGCCGCGGACTCCGGCCGAGGTCTGGACCGACCTCGCCACCGACCCCACCGACGGCACGCTCTACGGCGTCACCATCGACGGCGGCGCCCGCCGCTCTTTCCTCTACCGGATCGACCCCGCCGACGGCACGCCGCACCACCTCGGCGAGATCGACCGGGGCCGCTACGTGATGGCCCTCGCCGTCGATGCCAGCGGCCAGCTCTACGCACTCGACATCGTGGCCGACGCGCTGCTGGCGGTCGAGAAGAGCACGGGCGCGGCGCGCACCATCGGCGGCACGGGCTACAGCGCGTCCGAGTTTCAGAGCATGGACTTCGACCCGGCCACCGGCACGCTCTATCTGGCGGCCTACAACGGCGTGCGCTCGGAGTTGCGGACGGTCGATCCGCAGACGGGCGAGACGATGCTGGTCGGTCCGTTCGGGGGGATGCGGGCCGGGTTTCTGGCGCTTCCCTCGGGCGCGTTCGTCACCCCCGAGACCGTTTCTGCGACGGTGCCACCGGGCGGGCGGCGCGCCGTGACCGTGACCTTCGATGCCGGGGACCTCGTGGCGGGCACGTATCGCGCGGTGCTCGCCGTCGGCGCGGCCGGGCTGCCGCCACTGGCGGTGCCCGTGGTGCTGCACGTACGCGGGCGGGGCCGCATCGAGCTGCGCCGCTCCGCGCTCGATTTCGGCGCGGTCTACGCCGGCAGCGAGCGGGCGCTGGTGCTCTCGGTCCGCAACGTCGGCACCGATACATTGCGCGTGGGCGGGGTGCGGGTGGAAGGGGCGTCGTTCGCGCTCTCGGAAGGCGCGGCCGCCCGGTTGCCGCTGTCCATCGCGCCGGGGGCGCAGGAGGTGTTGAGCGTCGTCTTCCGGCCGGTAGAGGAGGGCGTCCTCCAGGGCACGCTCACGTTGGAGAGCGACGACCCGCAGGCGCCGAGCCTGCCGGTGGCGCTCTCCGGGCTGGGCCGTGCCGCGCCGCAGCCGGCGCTGGAGCCGGGCGGGCTGACGCTGATGCTGGCCCAGGGCAGCCGCGCCGTCGAGACGCTGCGGCTGGAGAACACCGGCCCGCACCCCTTCACGTACGCCCTCGCCGTCGAGGACGGCGCCTTCGGAGGGGCCGTCGAGCCGCCCCTGCTCGCCGCCGACTTCGGCGCCGGCCTGCCGCCCGGGTGGGTCGTGGAAGACCGGGCGGAGGGCGGCGTCGGCTGGACGCTGCACACCGCGTTCCCGGAGGGCCTGATGTACGAGAACTGGACGGGAGGGCGCGGGCCGGCCGCGATGGTCAGCAGCCACGCCGCGCCGGGGGCGCCCTTCGACGCCGTGCTGCGCACACCCCCCCTGACGGCGACGGCCTCGAACCTCGCCCTCCGCTTTCTGCTGACGTACATCGACGACGCCCCCGGGGAGGACCGCCTCGACGTGGAGGTGACCACGGACGGGGGGCGCACGTGGGTGCCTCTGCGCCGCTTCGACGAGAACGTGACCGCCAACCCGGCCGTCGGCGTCTTCATGGGGCCGGGCCGCCCGGTCACGCTCGACCTCGCGCCGCACGTGGCACGGGGCGACGTGTTTCAGATCCGGTGGCGCTACCACCACCCCGGGCGCCGCCCGGCGGCCTGGTATGCGCAGCTCGACGACGTAGCCGTGGGGGTGGAGGCCACGGTGCTGACGGCCTCGCCCGCCGAGGGCACGCTCGCCCCCGGCGCCGTGCAGGAAGTCGCGCTGACGTTCGACACCGACGGGCTGGTGCCGGGCGTCTTCGAGACGCACCTCCGCCTCGTCGCTACCGATCCCCTGGTGCCGTCCGGGGCGGGGCCGTCGCTCAGCCTGCCCGTGACGCTGAACGTGCTGGGGGGCGCTTCGCTGTTTCTGGCTTCGGAGGCGGTGCGCCCGCTGGAGGTGGTCGAGGTGCCGCTCTACATCCAGGGCCGCCTCGCGCTCGAGACGTTCGCCTTCACGCTCGCCTTCGACCCCGACCTGATCGAGGTGCTGGGCGTCGAGACCGCCGGCACCGTGGCCGAGGGCGCCGCGCTGGCCGTGACGTCCACCGCGGCGGGCCGTCTCGCCGTCGCCACGCAGAACGCACTGCCGGCGCCGGTGGACCTCGGCGAGGAGGGCGAGGCCGTGTTGTTGCGGTTGCGGCTGCGCGCCGCCGACCGGATCGGCCGCACCGCGCTGACGCTACCCGAAGTGCTCCTGAACGGCCTCGTCGCCCCGACGGCCATCGTGGAGGGCGGCCTGACCGTGACCCCGCTCTACGGCGACGTCACCTACGACGGCGTCATCAACGGGGCGGACGTGCACCGTCTGGCGCGCCACATCCTGGGCGTCGAGGTGCTGCGCGGGGCGGCGCGCACGTCCGGCGACGTCACGGGCGACGGGCGCGTGACGTTCCACGACGCCGCGCTCGTGCGGCGCTACCTCGCGGGCACCCTGGGGTGCTTCCCGGCAGACCCCGCCTGCGCCGCGCCGAAACGCGAGGCGGCGGCTACCGCGCAGGTGCGGTGGGGCGCCCCGGCGCCCGTAGCCGGCGGCCGCACGGGCCTTCCCGTCGTCGTCGAGCAGGCCGAAGGGCCGGTGACGGCGCTCGCGCTCACGGCCCGCCTCGCCCCGGGCATGACGGTGGAAGACGTGGCGGCGGCACTGCCTGCGGGCTGGGACCTCCACTGGCACGTGGCCTCCGGGCGCCTGCACGTCGGGCTCTTCGGGCCGACGCCGCTGGGCGACGGCACCCCCGTCCGCCTCATCCTGGACGGCGCGGCGCTGCCCGAGGCCGAGGTGTCCGTCAACGAGCAGCCGCCGCAGCCGGTGGCCGGGGCCGCCGTGCCGGAGGCGTTCACGCTCGGCGCCAGCTACCCGAACCCGTTCACCCGGTCGGCCACGATCCCCTTCGCGCTGCCCGCCGCCGCCGACGTCTCGCTCGTCGTCTACAACCTGCTCGGGCAGCCGGTGCGGACGCTCGTCGAGGGGCGCCGCGAGGCGGGGCGCTACACCGCCGTGTGGGACGGCCGCACCGACGGCGGCGCGCCGGCGGCCGCAGGCCCGTACGTTTACCGGTTGCGCGCGGGCGGGTACGTCGCCACGCACCGGCTGCTGCTGGTAAAGTGAGGCCCCCCGCCGTCCCTGCTCCGGTCTCCACTCCGGATTCCTCTTCAGGCTCCAATAGAACGCCCGAATTGGGTATCATCCCTCCGAATTTCCCTGTCTCTCCCGACCTGCGTGTTCCCATGAAGACCCCCCTGGTGCTCCGGCTGCTGGCCGGCCTCGTCGTGTTGATGATGCCGGCGTCTCTGCGGGCGCAGACCGTACCGGTAGCCGTCAATGATGCCGCCACCGTTCTGGAGCGCAACCTGCTCGTCATCGACGTGCTCGCCAACGACAGCGATGCCGACGGCGACGCCCTCGCCATCACGGCGCTCCCGACGTTGCCCAAGAAGGGCACGGCCGAGATCGTGGACGTGCCGACGCCCCACGTCGAGTACCGCGCGGCCTTCGGGGCGAGCGGGACC
>JAWWAN010000088.1:0-9903 GCA_033721675.1 Rhodothermales bacterium
ACGCTGCAGGTGCGAGACGTCATCCAGGACGTGCTCAAGCCGCTGGGCGTGGCCGTGGTCATCGAGGCCCAGCATCTGTGCATGATGATGCGCGGCGCCGAGAAGCAGAACTCGCTGACGACGACGAGCGCCATGAGCGGCGAGTTCATGAATCCGGCCACCCGCGCCGAGTTCATGCGCCTGATCCAGCGTTGAACCCGGTGGGCCTGCCGAACCCGGCGGGTCCGCTTCCGTAGGGGCACAGCGTGCTGTGCCCCTACGTCTTTTTTCCCTGCGACCATGGAAACCATCGTCATCACCGGCGCCAGCCAGGGCATCGGGCGGAGCGTCGCCGAGGTGTTCGCGGCCGAGCCGGACGTGCGCCTCGCGCTGCTCGCCCGCTCGGCAGACCGCCTGGAAGCCACCGCTGAGGCCTGCCGCGCACACGGCGCCGAGGCCGCCGCCTACCCCTGCGACGTCACCGACGACGCCGCCGTCCACGAGACGGCGCAGCAGATCCTCGACGCGTGGGGGCCGCCGGACGTGCTGGTCAACAACGCGGGGTTCTTCGAGCCCGGCGGCATCGCCGAGACGCCACCCGCCTCGTTCCGCGCGCAGGTGGCCGTCAACCTGACGAGCGCGTTCGTCGTCACGCAGGCGTTTCTCGGGCCGATGCTCACGCGGGGGCGCGGGCACGTCTTCTTCCTCGGCTCCGTCGCCTCGATCCGCGGCTACCCGAGTGGGGCGGCGTACTGCGCGGCCAAGCACGGCGTGCTCGGCTTGGCGCGTGCGCTCCGCGAGGAGACCAAAGACCGGGGCGTGCGCGTGACCACGCTCCTGCCGGGCGCCACCCTCACGCCGAGCTGGGAAGGCGTCGACCTGCCGGAGGAGCGGTTCATGCCGGCCGAAGACATCGCCCACGCGCTACTCGGGGCCTACCGCCTCTCGCCCCGCTCCGTCGTCGAAGAGCTCCTCCTCCGCCCGCAGCTCGGGGACGTGTGACGGCACTCCGCCGAGAACCCTGGGGCCGCCGCCCTGTCATCGCCGCCGCCGCCCTGTCATCCCGAGCGAAGTCGAGGGATCTCATCGGTACGGTCTGGCGCCACCTCTGGCCGGCGAGATCCCTCGGCTGCGGCCCTCCGGGCCTTCGCTCGGGATGACAGGGCGGACGCACAGCACCTATTCCAATTCGGCCAGCCGCCGGCGGGTGGCCTCGGCCTCGGCGCGGAGGGCGCTGCTGAGTGCGACGTCGTACGCCTGCTCGGCGGGGTCCAGGGCGAGCAGGGGTGGCGGAAGCGTGGCGAGCGCATCGGCGGCTTCGTCGCGGAGCACGGCGAGGGAACGCGAGCGCCCCGCCTCGGTGCGTGCGCCGCCCGCCATCACCTTCTGGAGCAGCACCGTCCCCTCTACGTCCTCTCCGTGGAGCGCGATGACATCGCCCTCGGCCCGGCCGCTGCTATCGAAACGGCGGAAGAGCTGCTTGCGGCCCGGCAGGTTGGACTTCGCGGACGAGAGCTTCATCCGGGACGTGCCCGCGTACTCGGCGAGCTTGTAGACGGTGTCCAGATAGGGCCGGTCGGCGATGGTGCCCAGCCGGGTGCCCACGCCGAAGCCGTCGAGGGGGGCGTCCTGCGCGAGGAGGTCGGCAATCGCGTGCTCGTCGAGGCTGTTGCTGGCGAAGAGCTTCACGTGCCCGAGGCCGCCGGCGTCGAGGATCCGGCGGGCCTCCCGGGCGAGCGCGGCGAGGTCGCCGGAGTCGAGCCGGAGGGCGCCGGGCTGGAACGCCGCCCCCAGCCGCTCCGCCATCGCGACGACGCGGCGCACGCCGGCCAGCGTATCGTAGGTATCGACGAGGAGCGTGGTGCCGGGATAGAGCCGCGCGAAGGCCGCGAACGCGGCTTCTTCGGAGTCGTGCGCCTCGACGTAGCTGTGCGCCATCGTGCCCGTCACGGGAATCCCGTAGATGTGCCCCGCCAGCACGTTCGACGTCGATGCGACGCCGGCGATGTAGGCGGCGCGGGCGGCCTTGAGCGCGGCATCCGTTCCGTGCATGCGGCGCATCCCGAAGTCTGCCACCGCCCGCCCCCGCGCGGCCGTCACCACGCGGTGCGCCTTCGTGGCGATGTTCGTCTGGAAGGTGATCTGGTTGAGCAGGTACGTCTCGACGAGCTGCGCCTGCCCGATGGGCGCGACGACTTCGAGGATCGGCTCGTCGGGGAAGACCGGCGTGCCTTCGGCCACGGCGTAGACGTCGCCCTCGAAGCGGAAGCCGGCGAGATAGTCGAGGAAGGCCTCGTCGAAGAGGCCGAGCGTGGCGAGGTACGCCAGCGCCTCCGGCGCGAAGCGCAGCGTCTCCAGGTAGTGCAGCACTGTATCGAGCCCGCAGGCGACCAGGTAGTTGCGGCCCCGCAGGCGCCGCACGAAGAGGTCGAAGACGGCCTCCTCGCCCATGCCCTCGCGGACGTACGCCTGGAGCATGGTGAGCTGGTACAGGTCGGTCAGGAGCGCCGCGTGAGCGTCGCGGGCCGCGCCGAGGCGAGGAGGGTGCATGAGCAGAGCCGGAGAGGCGAAGAGACGGAGCGAGCCGGGGGCCGGAATCTAGGGAAAACCGCTGGGAAGAGGGAAGGACCGGGCGGGAAGGGAGCGGTCTGCATCCGGACCGAACCCAGCGGCCCCTCGAACCTTTAACCTGGATCCCCGCCCTGTCCACCGCCCCTGCGCCACATGTCTCGCCAATCGATCCAGCTCACCGAAGCACTCTACGGCTACCTGCTCGACGTCTCGCTGCGCGAGCCCGAGGTGATGCGGCGGCTCCGCGCCGAGACGGCCCGCCACCCGAAGGCCCAGATGCAGATCGCGCCCGAGCAGGGGCAGTTCATGGCGCTGCTGGCCCGCCTCCTCGGCGCTCGCCGCGCCCTGGAGGTCGGCACGTTCACCGGCTACAGCGCCCTCGCCGTGGCCCGCGCCCTCCCCGACGACGGCACGCTCGTGGCCTGCGACGTCAGCGAAGACTACACCGCCGTGGCCCGCCGCTACTGGCAGGAGGCCGGCGTGGCGCACAAGATCGACCTGCGGATCGCGCCCGCCCTCGAGACGCTGGACGCGCTGCTGGCCGAGGGGCAAGCCGCCACGTTCGACTTCGCCTTCATCGACGCCGACAAGACCGGCTACGACGCCTACTACGAGCGCACCCTCCGCCTGCTGCGCCCCGGCGGCCTCGCCGTGCTGGACAACATGCTCCAGGCTGGCCGCGTGGTGGATGCCCATACCGACCATGCCGGCGTGCAGGCCATCCGCGCGCTCAACGAGAAGCTCCGCACCGACGACCGCATCGACCTGAGCCTGCTCCCCGTGGCGGACGGCCTCACGCTCGCCCGGAAGCGGTAGGGCGCGAAAACAGCAAACGGGAAAAGGGGCGCACCGCGCCGCGCACCCTTTCCCATCGCCCCGCGCCGCAGCTTACGAGAACAGCGCGTCGATCAGGTCGGCCTCGCTCCGGGCCGAAGTGCCGTTCTTGCCGGAGCGGCCATTCGTACCGCGCGGCTTCTTCAGGCTGGGCACCGGCGGCGTGTCCTCGTCCTGCGGCACATGCTCGGGGTCGAAGTCCGGCAGCGGGCCGTACTTCTTGAGGATGTTCGGGTAGGCGATGCGAAACATCTCGTAGGGCTCGCGCGGGTTCTCCGGGCGCTCCTTGTAGAGCCGCACGCAGCCGTTCCAGACGGCCCGCCGCAGGCCCCACTTCTCGATGGAGTAGGACGCGCTGTGCCGCTTTCCGCCGGCGTCGATCCACGAGAGCTGGATGTAGGGCTTCTTGGTGCCGTTGCCGATGTCTTTGTGGAGGAAGTGCAGCCCGACGACGCCGCTGTGGCTGCGGGCCTCGGCCGAGCGCCGCACCGGGTCGTCCGGGTCCGGCAGCTCGTCGAGGAGGTGATCCCGGTAGGGGATCGCGTGGGCCTTCAGCGCATTCTCGCGCCCGCCGAATTTCTTGTCCGAAAAGAACTTGCTGACCCGCTCGCCCTGGCGGCGCACGCGGACGAGCCACCCGTGGGTGGGAGAACGCTTCGGGTGGTCGGCGTCGGGCTCGATGTCGATGCGGGTGATGTGATGGGGATTGTCACTGGGCACGGGCTCAGAGGGTTTGATGGGTCTCGGATGGGCTGCGTGCGAAGGCAGCAGTCAGAAGTGCGGCGTCCCGAGCGTAAAAATAGAAGTACCGCCTAAGATAAGCAAATCCGAAAATAGCACTACCCCTCCTTTCTTCGGCGGTAATACCAGGGGCTGTATGCGGCATCCTTTCCGGGGGCGCGGGGCGCGGCCTCTGCGGCGGCGGAGACCGGCTCTGCGGCCCCGGCCAGCACCACGGCGAGCGCGGCCGCCCGCGCCGCCTCGGGGTCGTCCGGGGCGAGCGCGGCGGGGTCGAAGTGGTCGCTGACGAAGTGCGTGGAGAAGTGGCCGCTGCGGAACGCCTCGTGCCGCATCACGAAGCGGCAGAAGGGGATCGTGGTCCGGACGCCGGCGATCTCGTACTCGGCGAGGGCGCGGTCCATGCGGGCGATGGCCTCCTCCCGCGTCCGGCCCCAGGCGGTCAGCTTGGAGATCATCGGGTCGTAGTGGAGCAGCACCTCGCCGCCCTCCTCCACGCCGGCGTCGACGCGCACGCCGAAGCCGGAGGGGGGGGCGTGGCGGCGGAGGGGGCCGGGCGAGGGCAGGAAGCCGTCGGCGGGGTCCTCGGCGTAGACGCGGCACTCCACCGCGTGGCCGTGGATGGCGAGCGCGTCCTGCCCGTAGCCCAGCGGCTCGCCCTCGGCGATGCGCAGCTGCTCGGCCACGAGGTCGAGCCCGGTGATCCACTCCGTCACCGGGTGCTCCACCTGGAGGCGCGTGTTCATCTCCATGAAGTAGAAGTTCAGGTCCTGGTCTACCAGGAACTCGACCGTCCCGGCGCCTTCGTAGCCGCACGCCCGCGCGGCCTCTACGGCCGCCGCGCCCATCCGCGCCCGCACCGCAGGCGTGAGGACGGCCGAGGGCGCCTCCTCGATGACCTTCTGATGCCGCCGCTGGATGGAGCACTCGCGCTCGAAGAGGTGGACCACGCTCCCATGCGCGTCGGCCAGCACCTGGAACTCGATGTGGCGCGGCTGTACGATGTATTTCTCGACGAACACGCGGCCGTCCCCGAACGCGCTCTGGGCCTCGCTCTGCGCCCGCTCCATCGCGCGGCGGAACTCCTTCGGATCCTCGACGATGCGCATGCCCTTGCCGCCGCCGCCGGCCGCCGCCTTGATGATCACCGGGTACCCGATCTCGTCGGCGATGCGGGCGGCCTCGCCGGCGTCGTCGATGGCGTCCGTGGTGCCCGGGGCCATCGGCACGCCGGCCTCTTCCATGATGGCGCGGGCGGCGGTCTTGTCTCCCATCGCCCGGATGGCCTCCGGCGGCGGCCCGATGAAGACGATGCCGGCGCGGGCGCAGGCCTCGGCGAAGTCCGCATTCTCCGAGAGGAAGCCGTAGCCGGGGTGCACGGCATCCGCGCCGCTGCGGCGCGCCACGTCCAGGATTTTTTCGGCGACGAGGTAGGACTGGCTGGAGGGCGCCGGGCCGATCTCGTAGGCTTCGTCGGCCAGACGCACGTGCGGCGCCGCCCGGTCTGCCTCACTGAAGACGGCCACGGTGGCCACGCCCCGCTCCTTGCACGTGCGGATGACCCGCACCGCGATCTCGCCCCGGTTGGCGATGAGGACCTTTTCGATACGCCGATCTGTCATAGTCGTACTGCGTTGGACGCGAAGGAGAACCGGGCCGAGGCCCAGGATGCCACAGCGCGAGACGCCCCCGCATTCGTGTCAGTCGCCGCGCGGTGGCATGGTCTGTGCGTGATGGAATGTGGGGGATTCTGCCCCCAGAAACCGTGTAAACCCTGCAAAAACGACGCACGGAGACCGCAACTTTTGCGGGCTCCCGGCGCAGACCCCGATACCCGCTCGCTCTGTATAGATCCCGATGCCGACGCAGAAAAACTACTACGAGATCCTCGGCGTGAGCGAGGACGCCGGCGCTGAGGCCATCAAGAAAGCCTACCGGAAGCTGGCGCGCACGTACCATCCGGACAAGAACCCGGACGCCCCGGACGCCGAGGAGCGCTTCAAGGAGATCCAGGAAGCCTACAGCGTCCTCTCGGACGAGAAGACGCGCAAGGAGTATGACCTTCGCCGCAAGAACCCATTCGGCGCCTTCGGCGGCTTCTCCGCGCGCAACGGCGATCACTTCTACCAGACCCCCGACGGCACGTACGTCCGCTTCGAGACCGGGGGTGCCCCCGGCGGCGCTCCCCGCGGCGGCGACTTCGACCCCGGCGGCTTCGGCGGCTTGGGCGATCTCTTCGGCAGCTTCTTCGGCGGCGAGCCCTCCGGAGGAGCCGGGCCGCGCACCCGCCGCACCAGCCGGGGCCGCGACGTCGAAACGACGATGCGCCTCTCCTTCGAGGATGCCCTGCTCGGCGGCAAGACCCAGACCGTCCTCCCGGACGGCGAGACGGTCCGCCTGACGATCCCCAAGGGCGTTAAGAGCGGGTTCAAGGTGCGGCTGCGCGAGCGCGGCGAGCCCGGCCCCACGGGCAAGCGGGGCGACCTCTACGTGACGTTCGAGGTGGCCGAGCACCCGCGCTTCCGCCGGACGGGCAACGACCTCTACGTGACCGAGCGCGTCAGCGCCCTCGACGCCATGCTGGGCACCACGCGGACGATCACGAACGCCTACGGGACGCAGATCAAGCTGCCCATCCCCGCCGGCACCCAGCCCGGCGCCAAGTTGCGCCTCAAGGGGCAGGGCGTGGCGACGGAGAAGCGCACCGGCGACCTGATCGTCGAGGTCGAGGTCACGATCCCGCAGAACCTCACCGAGGCCCAGCGCGCCGCCCTCCGCCGCGCCGCCGAGGAGGCCGGGCTGGCATGACCGGGACGCCCGGCGCCGGCCGCCCTCCGGAGGCGATCCCGCCTCCCGCGGCCCCGCACCCGCTGCTCGCGCACGTAGACGCGTTGCGGCGGCGGGGCGCGGCCGGGCGCTTCGGCGGGGCGTTGCTGCTGCCGTGGCGCGCCGTCGGCTTCCTGGCCGCCCACCGGCGGCTCTGGCCCCTGGTGGCGCTCCCCGCCCTCATCAACACGGTGCTCTTCGTGGCGGCGCTCGTGCTGCTCGTGGGGCGGGCGGACGACCTGCTGGCGCTGTGGTGGGCGCAGCCTGCGGCGGAGGGTCTGCTGGGCTGGCTGGCGCGCGGGCTCTGGTACGTGGTGTGGCTCCTGGCCGCCGCCCTCGGCGTCGTGCTCTCTTACGTGGCGGTCCTCCTCGTGGGCGGCATCGTCGCCAGCCCCTTCAACGACGTGCTCTCGGAGCGGACGGAGCACGCGCTGACGGGCCGCGCCGCGCCCGACCCCGGCGAGAGCATTCTGGGCGGGGCGCTGCGCGCGGTGGGGTCGGCCCTCGTCATCACGCTCGCGTACGGCCTGCTGATGGTGCCCGTGCTGCTGCTGAACCTGGTGCCGGTGGCCGGCAGCCTCGCGGCGGCGCTCATCGGAGGGCTGCTCGGCGCCTTCTTCGTCGCGCTCGAATATGCGGATTCGACGTTCGGCCGCTACCGCCTGCCGCTGCGGGCGCGCGTGCGGCGGCTGCGGGCAAACGCCGCCCTCGCGCTCGGCTTCGGGCTGGGCACGAGCCTGCTGTTGGCCGTGCCGCTGCTCAACTTCGCGGTGATTCCCATCGCCGTCGTCGGCGGCACGGCCGTCGCGCTGGGGCTGCGGCCCGAGGTCGCAGCCTAGTTCGCGAAGAAGCGGGGCGTGTCTTCCTCGATGACTTCGAGATCCTGCACGGCGAACCACGACTCGTTCTCGCCGCCGGTGCTGTTGCGGTAGGGCACCGGCGCGCCCTCCTCGTCCGTCGCCCCGGTCTCGATGTCCACCACGTAGGCGAGGTCTTTCTTCATCCCCGGCGCCACCTCCACGTCCGGGCTGATGTCTGCCACGCGGCCCCGCACGGTGCCGAGCATCGCGCCGCTGCGGTCGTAGAGATGGACGAGGACGTATTTGCCGATCAATTCGTAGGACATCAGACCCGGGCTTCAGGGAGGAGGTGACCGTCGGGAGGCGTAGCCCGGGGGCGCGCCGAGGTTCCGGCAGCGGCGCGGGCGGCCCCAGGGTTTGCTAAATTTTTGACGCTGCTCTCAGTACATGGCGACGCCCCATGTGATTCTTCCGACCGGGCGTAGCCAGCGGAGGAGACGAGGCGCAGCCGACGGACGGAGTACTCTCGCCAGTCGAGCATCCCGAAATCCGGAACCGGCGAGATCCCTCGACTGCGCTCGGGATGACAAGGAAGGAGTACGGGAGGACAAAGGGGGGGTGTCCTCGTGCTCAGTACCCGACAACACCCTGGTTGTCATTCCGACCGAGCGTAGCGAGCGGAGGAATCTCGCCGTTGAGGAATCTCGCCGTTGAGGAATCTCGCCGTTGAGGAATCTCGCCGCTGCTGCATACTTTCGAGGGCGAGCGTACGACGCCCCTCGGCTTCGCTCGGAATGCCAGCGAAGAGGCAGCAACGGGGTCATCCCCTATCCGCGCGGGGGATGCAGAAAGGGGTTGGATGTAGCGCGCGCGTCCTGTATGTTGGCCGGGCAGATCGACCGCCGCCGCGCACCGCCGCAGGCCGCACTCTTTGGTCGCCCCGTACACTGTTTCTCTCAGCTCTCCGTTGCCATGAACCGTCTGCTCACCCTCTGCACCCTCTGCGCCGTGCTGGCCGCCGGGTGCACCACCGTCAACGTCACCCCGGAGGGGGCCTCGAAAAGCGCAGCCGCTACACCGGCGGCCGCCACGGCCTCGGCGTCTGCCCAGAAGAAGTCGCCCTTCAAGCCGTGGAAAGAGGTGCTCAAAGACACCGAGGCCATCGACGGCTACTTCAAGGCGCACCTGAAGCGCGACCAGACGCTCTACCTCGAACTCCCGCCCGAGCGGCTCGGCACGGAGTTCGGCATGGTGATGCACCTCTCGCGCGGCGTCGGCGTCTTCAACATCCACGACGGCCTGCCGCTGAGCGCCATGCAGCTCATGAAGTTCGAGCGCGTCGGAGATCAGATCTACCTCGTCCACGTCAACCCCCGCTTCACGGCCGACGACGGCTCGGCGATGAAGACCTCGCTCGAAGACAACACGGGCCACTCCATCGTCGATGCCTTCAAGATCGAGAGCGAGGACTCGACGTCGAAGGCCCTCCTGATCGATGCCACGTCGTTCTTCGTCTCGGACTATGCCGACGTCAGCGAGCAGCTCAAGTGGTACTACGGCCAGAAGCCCGTCATGTACGACAAAGGCCGTAGCTACCTGAGCGCCGTGCAGGGCTTCGAGAAGAACGTCGAGATCGACGCGCTGCTGACCTTCAAGGCGAGCAGTTCCCCGATCACCACCTCGGCCGGCGTCTCGGACTACCGCTCGGTCCCGGTCGGCGTCCGCTACTCGCTCGTGGCGCTCCCCGAGGAGCCGATGCAGCCCCGCTACGCCGACGACCGCGTGGGCCACTTCCTCGACGCCGTGCGGGACTTCTCGCGGGACCGCGAGACGACGCCCTACCTGCGGTTCGTCAACCGCTGGCGCCTGGAGCCGAGCGACCCCGAGGCGTTCGCGCGCGGCGAGAAGGTGGAGCCCAAGCAGCCCATCGTCTTCTACATCGACCACAGCGTGCCCAGGGCGTACCGGAAGTACGTCAAGGAGGGCATCGAGGCGTGGAACCGGGCCTACGAGGCCGCCGGCTACAAGAACGCGATTGTCGCCAGAGACGCCCCGGACGACCCCGCGTGGAGCGCCGAGGACGCCCGCTACTCCACCGTCCGCTGGACCGCCGCCCACTCGATGGGCTACGCCATCGGGCCGTCCCAGACCGACC